>DASQYN010000623.1:0-4756 GCA_035639215.1 Burkholderiales bacterium | reverse complement strand
GAAAGGCGCTTCGCTCCTCGAGCGTCGCGAACCCATAGAGCGTATGAGCGTCTTCGCGCACGACGAGATGGGTGAACAAAGTGACGGCTTCACCGGTGCCCGGCAGCGCGTAGAAGGTGCTCATCGGCACGTCGAGCTCGTAGCCGACGCCGGCGACGTCGACGAGCACTTGCGGCGGATGCTTCGCGGCGAGCCGGCCGGAGAGGCGGCCGATCAAAGCAGGCCCCGGCGCATCGACAGCACGCGGCCGCGTCGCGTCCGGGCGCCGCCGCTATGCGCGTGGCAGATCGCGCAGGCAAGCGCATCCGCCGCGTCCGGCGAAGGCGCGCCCGGCAGCGCGAGCAGGCGCCGCACCATCTCCTGGACCTGCTCCTTCGCGGCGTGGCCGTTGCCAACCACCGACTGCTTCACCTGCAGCGCCGTGTACTCGGCGACCGGCAGGCCGGCCATCACCACGGCGCAGATCGCGGTGCCGCGCGCCTGGCCGAGCGCGAGCGTCGATTGGGGGTTCTTGTTGACGAACACCTTCTCCACCGCGACCGCCGCCGGGCCGTGCGTCGAAATGACTTCGTTCAGTCCCTCGAGGATCACTTTCAGGCGCGCGGCGAGATCGCCGGTGCCCGATCGCACGCAGCCGCTCGTCACGTAGGACAGCCGCGTCCCGTTCACCTCGATCACGCCGAAGCCGGTGAGGCGCAGGCCGGGGTCGATGCCGAGGATGCGCAGAGTGGTCATCGCTTTTCCCGACCCCCTGTGAAGGGGGTCGCGAGTGAAACGAGCGGGGGGTTGCGTTTCCGAAAACCAACCCCCCGCTCGCGAAAACCGCTCGCTTCCCCCCTTGACAGGGGGGCAAGGGGGAAGAGACGGTGCGTCAGTCGAGCACCGCCGTGGTGTAGACGTTCTGCACGTCGTCGAGGTTCTCGAGCGCGTCGACCAACGCCTTCATCCGCCCGGCCTCGGAGCTTTCCAGGGCGCTTTCGTTGGCCGGCTTCATGGTGATCTCGGCCACCTCTGGCTTGAGGCCCGCCTTCTCCAGCGCCTCCTTCACCGAATGGAAGTCGCCGGGCACGCAAATGACTTCCAGGGAGTCGTCGTCGTTATGGACGACATCGTCGGCGCCGGCATCCAGCGCCGCCTCCATCACCTTGTCCTCGTCGGTGCCGGGTGCGTAGACGAATTGCCCGACGTGCTTGAAGAGGTACGACACGGAGCCGTCGGAACCGAGGTTGCCGCCGTTCTTGGTGAAGGCGTGGCGCACCTCGGCGACGGTGCGCGTGCGGTTGTCGGTGAGGCACTCGACCATGACGGCGGCGCCGCCCGGGCCGTAGCCTTCATAGCGCGCTTCCTCGTAGGTGACGCCCTCGAGCTGGCCGGCGCCGCGCTTGATGGCGTTCTGCACGCTGTCTTTCGCCATGTTCGCTTCGCGCGCCTTGTCCATGGCGAGGCGCAGGCGGGGGTTGGAGCCGGGGTCGGCGCCGCCGAGCTTCGCGGCGACGGTGATCTCCTTGATGAGCCGCGTGAACACCTTGCCCTTCTTCGCGTCCGCAGCGGCCTTGCGGTGCTTGATGTTCGCCCATTTGCTGTGACCCGCCATGGGCGCGATTCTACGGAAATTGCGGGCTGGAAATTGCGGGCTGGAAGTTGCGGGCTGGAAGTTGATGCTAGATCTTCGGCGCGCGGGCGAGCAGCTTCTCCACCACCTCGTGGCAGGCCTGGAGCCTGGCGAGCAGCTCCATCAGCTCCTCGGCCGAGAGGCGGGAGGCGAGGCTCTTCGCGCGCAAGTCCGCTTCCTGCAGCAGCTTGCGCACCTTGAGCACCTCCAGATAGACATGGACTTCGCTCACACCGCGCAGTGTGCGGCCCGAGGGCCGGGGCCCCAAGCAAGACATCGCAAGACTGCGGCTTACTTCCGCGAAAATGACCCGCTATTGCGGTTTGTCGCTTTGGTATTGCGCTTTGTCGTCAGCTTCGCGAACGATGCGCGTCGTCGTGCTGTCCTGGCCGGCCACCTCCTCGCTCGCCGGCAAGAAGGCGAGGGTAAGGGCGTTGCCGACGCGCACCCGCGTGCCGACGCGGATCGCCACCTCGCTACCCTTCAGGACGAGAATGCCGTCGACCTCGGTCGCCGCCTCCGAGACCGGCCGCAGCCGGAAGCCGCCGGGGAAGCGCCGCAGCTCGAAATGCCAGCGGCTCACCTGCTGCGCCCGGAAGAGGTCCGGGTGCGATAGCACAATGTCGTTGGCGAGCGCGCCCTCGTGCTCGCGCAGGCGGCCGAAGCTGAGCACGTCGCGCTCGGGCAGGTCGAAATCCTCGCCCGTCTCCATCACCCGCACGCGCGCCGGAAAGATGGCGCGGTCGCGCCAGTCGAGACGCAGCAGCTCCGTGCGCCGCGAGATGCCCTTCAGCTCGACCGCGCCGAGCGCGTGGCAATTCAGCCGGTGGCGCGACGGCAGCTCCTGCACCATCTCCCGGGTGATGCGGATCTCCCCCGGCGCGCAGGAGGCGGCGACCCGGGCGCACAGGTTCACCGCGTCGCCGCTCACCGCCGTGCCGTCGGTGAGCGCCGCCCCCCAGTGCGCGCCGATGCGCACCTCGAGCTGCTGCTCCCGGGAGCGGGCGGTGTTCTCCCGCGAGATGGCCTTGTGGAAGTCGATCAGCAGGTCGATCGCCCCGGCGGCGGCAGGGAAGACGAGGAAGGCGCCGTCGCCCGCCGTGTCGACCACGCGGCCCTCGCGGCTGCGCAGGCATTCGGCGAGCAGGTCGCCGTGCAGCTGCTGCAGCTCGCGGCCGGCGGCATCGCCGAAGCGGGAGAAATAGGCGGTGGAATCGACGATGTCGGAGAAGGCGAGGGCCAGCTGGCGCTCGAAGCGGCGGGTGAGCTCCTGCTGCAGCACCTTCTGCAGCCGGATGATCTCGGTCATGCTCAGGGTGCTGAAGTCCCACATCGCCCGGCACCTTACCACGCCCCGCCGGCCTATACTTAGCGCCCGGAAGGGCCCATCCAAGAGGGGGGAAGCATGGGACTGCGCCTAAAGTTCAACCTGGCGATGCTCTTCGTGTTCGGCCTGGGGCTCGCCACCTCGGCTTACGTTTCCTACGAGCTGCTGCAGAAGAACGCGCGCGACGAGGTGCTGCGCAACGCCGGGGTGATGATGGAGGCGGCGCTCGCCATGCGCTCCTACACCATCGGCCACGTGCGGCCGAACCTCAAGCCCATGGACGAGGCGTTCCTGCCCGAGAGCGTGCCGTCCTTCTCGGCCACCGAGATCATGGCGCAGCTGAGAAAAACCCACCCGGACTACGCGTACAAGGAAGCGGCGCTCAACCCCACCAACCCGCGCAACCGCGCGGTCGAATGGGAAGCGGATATCATCAACGAGTTCCGCAACCACGACGACGTGCGGGAGCTTGCGGGCACGCGCACCACACCCACCGGCCTGTCGATGTACCTCGCGCGGCCGCTGCAGATCAAGGATGGCGCCTGCCTCGCCTGCCACACCACCGCCGACGCCGCGCCGCTCACCATGGTGAAGCTCTACGGGCCGGCCAACGGCTTCGGCTGGCGCCTGAACGAGGTGATCGGCGCGCAGATCGTCTCGGTGCCGATGGACCTCGCGATCGCCAAGGCGAACCGGGCCTTCCTTACTTTCATTGTCTCGCTCGCCGGCGTGTTCGTGGCGCTCTTCATCATCCTGAACCTGATGCTCTCGTTCCTGATCGTGCGGCCGATCCGCACCATGGCGAGCGCCGCCGACCGCATCAGCACCGGCTCGCTCGACATCCCCGAGCTCAAGGAGTCGGGCCGCGACGAGGTGTCGCGGCTCGCGCGCTCGTTCAACCGCATGCGGCGCAGCCTCGAGAAGGCGATCAGCCTGATCGACGACAAGTAGGAGCCGGGAGCACGTGGCCGCCGACCTCTCGCTGCCGCGCGGCTTCGCGCTGAACGAGTACCGCATCGAGTCGACGCTCGGCGTCGGCGGCTTCGGCGTCACCTACCTCGCCACCGACGGGAACCTGAACCTCAAGGTGGCGATCAAGGAGTACCTGCCGGGCGACGTCGCGCTGAGGGACCCCGACAACTCGGTGCGCTCGAAGTCCCCCGAAGGCCAGGAGCAGTTCGACTGGGGCCGCACGCGTTTTCTCGAGGAGTCGCGCACCCTCGCCTCGTTCCGCCATCCGAACATCGTGCGCGTGATGCGCTTCTTCGAGGCGAACGGCACCGCGTACATGGTGATGGAGTTCGTCGCCGGCCATCCGCTGAACGGCTGGATCAAGAACAAGCGGCCGATCGCCGAAGAGGCGGTGCTCGCGCTGGCGCGCCCGCTGCTCGACGGCCTCGAGCTGGTGCACAACTCGGGCTACCTGCATCGCGACATCAAGCCCGACAACATCTTCATCCGCGCCGACGGCAGCCCGGTGCTGCTCGACTTCGGCTCGGCGCGCATGCCGCTCGCGAACCAGGACATGACTACCATCGTCTCGCTCGGCTTCGCGCCGTTCGAGCAATACCACTCGCGCGGCGGCGAGGGGCCGTGGACCGACCTCTACGCGCTCGGCGGAGTGCTCTACTGGGTGGTCACCGGCGAGCGCCCGGTCGAAGCGCCCGGCCGCGCCTTCGACGACCCGATGCCGTCGGCGGCGAAGGTCGCCGACGCCTCGCGCTACAGCCGGCAGCTCCTCAAGGCGATCGACTGGGCGCTCTCGCCGGCGAAGGAGAAGCGGCCGCAGTCGGTGGCCGAGCTGCGCAACGTCCTGC
>DASQYN010000622.1:0-4939 GCA_035639215.1 Burkholderiales bacterium | reverse complement strand
CAGCGACCGCCTCGACCGGCGCCGCGCCGCCGCTCGCCTCGACCGGCGGAAACGCGGTGCCGCGCACGGTGATGATCTTGACCGGGTCCTTCGATTGCACCGTGGCGAGCGCGTTGCCGGCATAGATCGGCCGCACGAAGGTGTCGGGCGACTCCACCGCAACGATGTCCGAAATCTGCTGCACGTCGAGCAGCGCCGCGGCGCGCGGCAGGACGTTCTTGCCGTTCGATGTCGCGGGGGCGAGCACGTGACTGTAGGACTTGGCCACGGCGACGACCAGTGCCGCGACGTTCTCGGCGAGAAACTCGGCGAGGTGCGGCGCATCGGCATGCAGGACCTTCGACACGCCGGCGACCTGGGCTGCGGCCTTCGCCGCGCCTTGCGCCCCGTGCCCGACCACGAGCAGATGCAGCTCGCCGCCGATTTTCTGCGCGGCCGCCACGGCGTGCAGCGTCGCCTTACGCAGCGCGGCGTTATCGTGCTCGGCGACGACCAGAACCGTCATCAGATCACCTTCGCTTCGTTGCGCAGCTTGTCGACCAGCGCCTTGGCGTCGGCGACTTTCACGCCGGCCTTGCGCTTCGAGGGTTCGCTGACCTTGAGCGTCGCAAGCCGCGGCGTCACGTCGACCCCGAGCGCCTCGGGCTTGAGAACCTCGAGCGTCTTCTTCTTGGCCTTCATGATGTTCGGCAGCGTGACGTAGCGCGGCTCGTTCAGGCGCAGGTCGGTAGTCACCACGGCCGGCAGCTTGATCGCTTCCGTTTCCAGCCCGCCGTCGACCTCGCGCGTCACCGTGGCTTTGCCTTCGGCGATCTTCAGCTTCGAGGCGAAGGTGGCCTGCGGCCAGGCCAGCAGCGCGGCGAGCATCTGGCCGGTCTGGTTCGAGTCGTCGTCGATCGCCTGCTTGCCGAGGATCACGAGTCCCGGATGCTCCTTGGCGCACACCGCTTTCAGCAGCTTCGCCACCGCAAGGGGCTGCAGCTCCTCGCTCGACTCGACGAGGACGGCGCGATCGGCGCCGATGGCGAGCGCGGTGCGCAGCGTCTCCTGACAGGCTGGCACGCCGCACGAGACCGCGACGATCTCGGTGGCAACGCCCGCCTCCCTCAGCCGCACCGCCTCCTCGATCGCGATCTCGTCGAAGGGGTTCATCGACATCTTGACGTTCGCGGTCTCCACGCCGCTGCCGTCGGCCTTGACGCGAACCTTGACGTTGAAGTCGACGACGCGCTTGACGCTAACGAGGATCTTCATCGTCAAAAATTATACTTTCCGCGAGCGCGTCGAGCGCCACCGCGCCCGTTTCAAACACGGCGACCGGATTGACGTCGACCGCGCCGACCCGGCCTTCCCAGCCCAGCATCGCTTCGCCGAGGCGAACCGCCATGCGGGCGAACGCTGGCAGGTCGCAGCCGGGCTCGCCGCGAACCCCGCGCAAGAGCGGCGCGACGCGCAGCGCATGGAGCCGGTCGATGACGTCGGCCTCGCTGAACGGCGGCAGGAGCAACCGGTAGTCTTTCAGCGCCTCCAGATAGATTCCGCCGTCGCCGATCATGACCACCGGCCCGAACTGCGCATCCAGGCGAGCGCCGAGCGCGAGCTCGCGGCCCCTGGCGACCTTGCGGGCGACGATCACGCCGTCGAACCAGGCGCCGAGCTCGCCGATGCGGCCGCGCAGGCGATGAAATTCAGCGACCGGGTCGTCGACGCCGAGGGCGACCAGGCCCGCCTCGCTCTTATGGGCGATGTCGCGCGAGCAGCCCTTGAGCACGACCGGCGCGCCGAGCGCACGGCAGGCGGCGATGACATCGTCTTCATGCTTGCAGAGCCGGTGCTCGACGACCGCAATGCCGGCTCGCGCGAGCAGGGCGAGGCTCGCGGCTTCGTCGAGTGCGCGGTACTCCCGGCGCGCAAACGCTCGCGGCGGCGGCGCCGCCGGACGGCGCAGCAGAGCCGCGTGATCGGCGAGCTGGACGAGCGCATCCATCCCCTCGCGCTCGCGCGAGAACGCCGCGACGCCGGCCTTGGCGAAGGCCTCGCGCACCGAGGGCTGCGGCGCCGCGACGGCAGCCGTCTTGCGGTAGCGAGTCTCGAACGCCGCCAGCTCGCGGGCGAAGCCCTCGACGTCGTATCCGGTCCCCGCCACCGGCAAGGCGAGCAGCGCCAGGTCGTTCTGCGGATCGTCGCCGACGATCGGCAACACCTTTGCCAGAAGCGCGGGATTTCCGAGCAGCGCCCCCGTGACGTCGATGGGATTGCTGACGGCGGCGAACTCGGGCAGCACCTCGCGTAAGCGCTGCTCGGGCACGGGAGCGAGGGGAATCGCGCGTTGCTCGGCATAGTCGGCCGCCATGACGCAGCTCGCTCCCGAGTTGCTGATGAACACCAGGCGCCGTCCCTGCGGGCGATGGCCGCGTGCGTAGAGCTCGGCGGCGGCGACCAGCTCGTGCGGATCGGCGGCGCGCCAGATCGCGTGGCGCTCGAAGAACGCGTCGACGACACGGTCCTCGGTGGCGAGCGCGCCGGTATGCGACCTTGCGGCCTTCTGGCCGCTCGCAGTGCGGCCGGCCTTGAGGGCGACGACCGGCAGGTCGCGCGCCCGCGCCGCCTCGGCGGCGGCGGCGAGCAGCGGCGCGTCCTTGATCGCCTCCATATAGAGCAGCAGCAAGCGCACGCCGGGATCGGCCACCACGGCGGCGGCGAGCTCGGCAACCGTGACGTCGGCTTCGTTGCCGGTGGCGTGGACGTGCCGAACGCCGAGGCCCCGCTCGCGTACCAGCTGATAGATCGCCTGCGAGTTCGCGCCGCTCTGGCTGACGATCGCCACCGGGCCGTCCCGGCCCTCGAGCTCGTGAAAGATGGTCGAGAAGTTCGCCACCGCGCCAGTGGCGAAGTTGGCGAGACCCTGGCAATTCGGGCCGATCAGCCGCATGCCGGCGCGCTTCGCCGCCGCCACCATGCGCTGCTGCTTCGCCAGCCCCGCTTCGCCGGTCTCGCCGAATCCGGAAGTCATCACCACGGCGACTTTCACGCCGCGCGTTGCGCAGGCTTCGACCGCACGCACCGCTTCGTCGCCCGCCACGGCGACGATGGCGAGCTCCGGCACCTCCGGCGTTTCTTCTATGGCGGCGAAGCTGCGCATCCCCTGTACGGTGCCGCGCGCCGGGTTGATCGGATAAATGGCGCCGCGATAGCCATAGCGCCTCAGGAAAAGCAGCGGCCGACCGCCCACCTTGTGCGGATTGTCGGAAGCGCCGACGACGGCGATCGACTCGGGGTCCAGCGCGGCATGCAGCATTGCGGCAGGCATAATAAGGCCATGCGCGTTTCCGGACGGCGAGCGTGATGCTCGAAGGCAAGGTCGTGCTCGTGACCGGCGCGGGCGGCGGCATCGGCCGCGATTTCGCGCTCGCCATGGCGGCCGCCGGCGCCGCGGTGCTGGTGAACGATCTTGGCACCTCGGTCGCCGGAGAAGGCGCGAGCGCCGGGCCGGCGGGAAAGGTGGTGGAGGAGATCCGCGCCGCTGGCGGGCGCGCCGCGGCCAGCGGCGACAGCGTCGCGGACTGGGCCTCGGCCAACCGCATCGTGCAGGCGGCGCTCGACGCTTTCGGTCGCCTGGATGTCGTCGTCAACAACGCGGGGATCCTGCGCGACCGGTTCTTCTTCAACATGTCGGCCGAGGAATGGCGGGCCGTGATCGATGTGCACCTGAACGGCTCGTTCTATGTCGCGCGCGCCGCCGCGCCGCATTTCCGCTCGCAGCAGTCGGGCTGCTACATCCACATGACCTCGACCTCGGGGCTGGTCGGCAACCTCGGCCAGGCGAACTATTCGGCGGCGAAGCTCGGCATCGTCGGCCTCTCCAAGTCGATCGCGCTCGACATGGTGCGCTACCACGTGCGCTCGAACTGCATCGCGCCGTTCGCCTGGAGCCGGATGATCGGCTCCATCCCCACGGAAACGCCCGATCAGCAGGCGCGGGTGGAGAAGATGAAGAGCATGCACACCGCCAAGATCGCGCCGCTCGCGGTGTGCCTGGCGGCCGACGCCGCTCGCGAGGTCACCGGGCAGGTGTTCGCCGTGCGCGGCAACGAGATCTTCCTCATGTCGCAGAGCCGGCCGCTGCGCTCGGTGCACCGCGCCGAAGGCTGGACGGCAGAGTCCGTGGCCGCGCATGCGCTACCCGCCCTGCGCTCGAGCTTCTACGCGCTCGATCGCTCGCAGGACGTGTTCGGCTGGGATCCGATTTAAGCCGCTTCGGCGAGGCGCTGGTGCGACTGGGCAAGACGCTCGACCAGCACGCGCATGCAGGCCTTGTTGAGCGCCGCCTGGCACGCATCGGAGGCGGCGCGCATCGTCTCCGCCTTCACTTCGAGCACGGCGATGTCGCCGCGGGCGGTGACCGTGGTGCTGCGCCGCTGCGACGGCGGCGCGAAGTACAGCATCTCCCCAAAGCAACGCCCCGCCTTCACCGTCGTAAGCAGCTTGCCCGAGAGGCTGACGTCGGCCTCGCCTTCTGCCAGGAAGTACAGGGCCTCCCCCACCACGCCTTCGCGGATGACCACCGTGCCCGGGCTGAGCGTGCGCCAGGTGCCGATACGCGCCAGCTCCCAGAGCGCCACGTCGTTGAAGTCCTCGAAGAAAGGCGACTCGCGCAGCTTGTTGAACTTCTCGGACTCCGACACGGTCCCGCTGGCGAGGCGCAGCGCAGCGAAGGCCTGCGAAAGGTCCCTGCCGAAGTCCAGCCAGGAGGCATAGCGCGCGGCCAGGTCCTTCTCGATCGCCTTCATCACGACGGCGTCGAGCAGCCCCGGCAGCTCCGGGCGCAGCTTCGCCGGGCGCTGCGCCTCGGTGTTCAGGATGGCATACGTAAGCGCGGCCTGCGTCGACGCGGTGAAGGGCAGGCGCCCGGTGAGCAGACGGTACATCGTTACCCAGA
>DASQYN010000621.1:0-5044 GCA_035639215.1 Burkholderiales bacterium | reverse complement strand
GGGCTCGATGCCGCTCGGCCATGCCACGCGGGCGCCCTCGCGCATCGCGGCGAGCAAATGCTCGAGCGACTCGCCGCCGATGAGGGCGAGGAGCTTGTCGAGGCCCTGCGGTGCGAAGCGCCGCGCCGCCGCGGCGAGGTCGTTCTTCTTGCCGTCGACCGCCGCGTCGGCGCCGAGGCGGCGCACCAGCGCGACGCCGTCTTCGCCCGAAGCGATGGCGAGCACCTTCGCGCCGCGCAGCCTCGCGAACTGAAGGCCGAGATGGCCCACGCCGCCCGAAGCGCCGTGGACGGCCACCGCTTCGCCCTGCGTGACGCGAAGCTGATCGTCGATGCCCTGCAGCGCGGTCAGGCCGATGCAGGCGATCGCCCCAGCCTCGCCGAGGGCGAGCGACGAGGGAATCGCTCCAGCGTGGCGCTGCGCGACGGCGACGTGCTCGGCATAGAAGCCGCGGCGCTCGTAGTCGTAGGCGTAGACCGCGTCGCCTTCCGCGAAGCGCCGCACGCGCGCGCCGCGCGCCACGACGACGCCGGCGCCGTCGGTGCCGAGCACCAGGGGAAAGCGCGGATGCTCCGGCGCGTCGCCGCCCTGCCGATGCCAAGCGTCCCATTCGCCCACGCCGGCGGTGTGCAGCTTGACGAGGATCTCGTCGGGACCGGGCTGCGGGACGGCAACCTCCCGCAGTACGAGCACTTCCGGGCCGCCGAAGCGCTCGATGACGGCGGCGCGCATGGTCTTCGGGACGGCGCGCGCGGCGGCCAGCGTGTCAGAAGGCGAAGCGTGGCGGCTCATGCTGAAGACTCACCCATTGGTCGGTGGTGAAGGCCTCGATCGCCCAGGCGCCGTTGAAGCGGCCGATGCCGGAGTTCTTCTCGCCGCCGAAAGGGCTGAAGCGAAGATCGTTGACCGGCTGGTCGTTCACGTGCGCCATGCCGGTCTGCAGGCGCAGCGCGAAGCGCCGGCCGCGCTCCAGATCGCGCGTGAACACCGCGCCCGAGAGCCCGTACTCGGTGTCGTTCGCACTCGCCAGCGCGTCTTCCGCGCTGGCGACGCGCAGAATGGGCGCCACGGGCGCGAACCACTCGTCGCGCGTGGCGGCCATGCCGTTGTTCACTTCCGTGAAAACGTGCGGCGGGAGCACGAGCCGCTGCGGCGCGCCGCCGACGACGAGCCGCGCCCCGGCCTTTTCAGTCTCCCGGATGCGCTGCTGCGTCTTGTTGAGCTGGCTCTCGTTGATCAGCGGCCCGATCACGGTGTCCGCGGCTTCGGGATCGCCGTATTTCAGCCGCCGCACGCGCCCGAGGAAGCGCTCGAGGAACTCGTCGTAAGCCGCGTCCTCGACGATGAAGCGGTTCACCGCCATGCAGATCTGTCCCTGGTGGAGGAACTTGCCGAAGATCGCCGCATCGACGGCGCGCGCCACGTCGGCGTCGGCAAGCACCACGAACGGCGTATTGCCGCCGAGCTCGAGCTCCAGGCGCTTGAGCATCGGCGAGCGCGCAGCAAGCTCGGCGATGTGGCGGCCGACGGCGGTCGATCCGGTGAACGAGATGACGCGCGGCGCGGGATGCAGCACGAGCGGCTCGCCGATCTCGCTCCCCGGCCCGACCAGCACGCTGAGGAGGCCCGCCGGCAGGCCTGCTTCCTCCAGGATGCGCGCCGGCAGCAGGCCCGCGGTGACCGGGGTGTCGCTCGCGGGCTTGAGCACCACTGCATTGCCGACCGCGAGCGCCGGCGCGACCGAACGCAGGCAAAGATGCAGCGGCCAATTCCAAGGCCCGATGACGCCCACTAGGCCGGCGGGCTTGCGGTGCGCCTGCGATTCCTTGCCGGGCGCGTCCACCGGCAGCAGCCGGCCTTCGACGCGGTGCACGAGCGCGGCCGCTTCCAGGAAGATCTCCCGTGCCCACTGCCACTCGAGCTCGGCCTTGACGCGGGCGCTGCCCGACTCCTCGATCAGCCAGGTGACAATTTCGACGCGCCGCATCTCCATCACCTGCGCGGCGCGGCTCATCACCGCGGCGCGCTCCGCCGGAGGCTGGCGTGCCCATGCACGCTGCGCCTCGAGCGCCTTGTCGCAGGCGGCATCGAGATCGGCGCGGTCGCATTGCTGCATCTCGACCAGCAGCGCCGCGCTGTAGGGGTTGCGGTCCTGCAGGCGCCGCTTCAGGCCGCCCGGGCGCCAGAGCCCGGCGATCGGCAACAGATCGAATCTGGGATACGCCTGCGGCACGAACCGGCCGTCGGGTAGCCGTTCCATCGAGTCACCTTAGCTATCCGCATCGCCGCCTCGCGCCGGGTTCTTGCTGCTTCATTCCGGTTTCGTGCGGTTCTCTACGCGTCGGTACCTGATCGCGAAGCCTGCGGCAATGGCGAAAGCAAAGTCTCGTACAGGCGGACATAATCGCGGGCCATCCGCGCTGCCGTAAAGCGCTCGACGAAGCGCCTGCGCACGTGGCGCCGGTTGATCGCCGCGGCGGGATGAATGCAATTCGCGCCTTCCTCGATCGAATTCACGATAAAGCCGGTGATTCCGTCATCGATAATCTCCGGAAGCGCGCCCCACGGCCATGCGAGAACCGGCGTGCCGCACGACATGGCTTCGATGACCGAGAGGCCGAAGGGCTCGGGCCAGTCGATCGGAAAAAGGAGCGCAATGGCGTTGCCGAGGAAGGCTGCCTTCTGCTGCTCGTTGATTTCGCCGATGAATTCGACGCCGTCTTCGCGGAGGCGCGGCGCGATCACCCCACGGAAATAGCCCTCATCGGCGGCGTCGATCTTCGCGGCGATTCGCAGGCGCACGCCGGCGCGACGCGCGATATCGATCGCCCGATCGAGACGCTTCACGGGCGATGCGCGCCCAAGAAAGGCGACATAGACGCCATTCGGCCGGTCGGTGTAGGGACAGACGCTCGGCGGCAGCCCATGGTGGACCGTGCCTAACCAGCGCGCGCCCTTGAGCGGAGCGCGCTGCGCTTGCGAGATGGAGACGAGCGGGGTGGCGCCGAAATCTCCATAAAGCTCGGCGACGCCCGGGCCGTCCAGGCGGCCGTGCAGCGTGGTGAGCGTCTTGCCCGCCATGGCGCGAATTATGGGCAAATGCAGGCCCTCAAGGTGGAAGTGCAGCACGTCGAAATCGTCCACTCGGCGGCACACGCATTCCAGCATGTGGAGCAAGCGCGGGATTGGGTCTTCCACGTTATCGAGACGCGCGCGCGGCGAGCATGGCACGAGCTCCGCCGCGGTCGTGGAATCGCCGCTTGCGAAAAGCGTCACCTGATGTCCCATGCGAACAAGTTCCTCCGTGAGGTAGGAAACGATGCGCTCCGTCCCCCCGTAGAGCGTTGGCGGCACGCTCTCGGCAAGCGGAGCGATCTGCGCGATGTTCATGGCGCTGACTCATAGACGAGCACATTGCCGGTCATCGGTCCGGCCGCGTCGGGATCGAACCATCGCAGCTCGAAAGTGCCGCCAATGCGTGCTTGGAGAGCACATCGCCAGAGCTCGCAATTGCCCATCCAGACGGCAAAAGACTCTTCACTGTCGGCGACCGGCTGCGGCTCCAGCGTTAAATCAACTTCGTCTTCGCGGTCCGCCAACCACACGCGCTTTATTTTTGGATTGCTGGCCGCCCACGCCGCGATCGCTTCCGGTAATGCCGTTGTGCCCATGCCCATTGCTAATGGGCCGCCTGCCCGGCGTCTATTGCACGTTGGTGTAACCGTATTTGGCCGGAGCATGGCCGGCGCCACGATGGATCACCCACGTCGTGCGCAGGCGCACGAATCGGGAATGGCCGCGCAAGGCGGCGGAAGAATCAACGTGCGGCGCCTTCTAGCATGCCTGCATGATTCTCAAGGCGGGCATGGAGCGCGGCGGCACGATGCGCTGGCGCCAGAAGGGCACGATAGAGTGCCCGGCGTGCGCAAGCGTCCGGTCCGTCGTGGACAACGTGGGCACAATGCTTGGCGAGCGCCTGTGCTATGTGTTCCGGCATTTCCCGCTCAAGGCCATGCATCCGCATGCCGAGCAGGCCGCGCTGCGGCGCGGCCATCCGGGCGCGCCAACCGCGCCTGGGCAGCCCAGCGCTTCCTAGATGCGGGACACGATCTATACGCGCGCCCTGTTTCAGGCAGCCGACGCGCATGGCGGTACGCATGCGCTTGCGAGCACGCTCCGCGTGCCCGAGAACACGCTGCAGCGCTGGATGTCCGGCCGCGCGCAGACCCCGCTGCAGGCGTTCTGCAAAGTGATCGATCTCCTGATCGAGCACGAGAAAGACACGACGGCTCCCATTGGCGGGCGCGAGCCCGCCGCGCCGCACGAAGCGCTGCAATTTGCCAGCGGCAACCTGCTCGCGCGTTGCGCGGGCTGCGGTGCTGCCGACTTCGCCCTGGTGCCGCCAGCCGTAGCGCTCATGTATACGACCGAGCTACGCTGCCGTGCGTGCGACGCCAGAGTGACGCATGGCGCCCTGCTCGCCGGGCTGGCCAGGACCGCCGTCGTCCACGGGCGGCGTAAAGGCTAGGCGTGCGACGGCGGCGCGGGGCGCCGCTAGTCTCAGCTGATGGTGATGCGGTTCTCCACCTTGCGCACGCCGGGGGCGAGCCAGGCGACGCGCTCGGCTTCCTCGCGTTCGGCCCAGGAGCGGACCGTGCCTTTGAGGACGACCTCGCTGCCTTTCGCCTCTACGGTGATGCGGTTGGCGTCGAGCTCGGCGCTGCGCCTGAACGCGTCCTCGATCTTGCGCTTCACGTCTTGGGGTTGCACCGACGGCTTGATCATGATGAAGTTGGTGACGCCCTTGACGCCTTTGGCGCGCCGCGCGGCGGCCTCGGCCCGCGCCTTCTGATAATTCCATTCGACGTCGCCTTCTAACGTGACCCAGCCGTTGCTGACCACCGCCTTGATGAGCTTGTACGAGTAGGGCAGCTCGGACTCGATTTCCTTGGCGACCTCGCGCGCGATCTCCGGATCCGGCTTCTGGTGGATGACCGGCAGCCGCACCTCGATGTCGTTCGCGACCGCGCGCACGCCCGCGACG
>DASQYN010000620.1:0-19799 GCA_035639215.1 Burkholderiales bacterium | reverse complement strand
GCCGGCGTGCGCGCCTACGACGTGCGCGATCCGCTCGAGCCGAAGGAAGTCGCCTCGTTCGTGCCGCCCGCGCCCGAAGGCTCGCCGGTCGGCGCGGCGCAGATCAACGACGTGCTGGTCGACGACCGCGGCGTCGTTTTCGCGGTGGACCGCCATTCGGGAGGCCTTTACTGCCTCGAGATGGAGCTGTGACCCGGGCGCTGCTGCCGCAGCACAGCCGCTACGACTTTGTGCCGCTGCCCGAGCGGCGCGACTACAGCTGGCCGAACGGCAAGCGCCTGGCATTTGTCCTCACGACGAACGTCGAGTGGTTCGCCTTCGGCGCCGGGCTCGGCCACGATCCGGCGAAGCAGGGCGAGCCGCAGACGCATCGCAACTACGCCTGGCGCGACTACGGCAACCGCATCGGCGTGTGGCGATTGCTCGAGCTCTTCGACGAGCTGGAGCTGCCGGCCGCGCACAACGCGAACAGCCTGCTCTACGAGCACGCACCGCAGGTCATGGCGGCGATCCGCCGCCGCGGCGACGAGGTGGTGGCGCACGGGCGCACCAACGCGGAGAACCTGCGCGGCCTCTGGCAGCCCGACGAAGAGCGCATCCTGCGCGAAGTCACGGAGACGATCGCCCGCCACGAGGGCGCGCCGCCTGCCGGCTGGATGGGCTCGGGCGCCTACGAGACCGCGCACACGCTCGACCTGCTGAAGGAGCTCGGCTACCGCTACGTGATGGATTGGCCGATGGACGACCAGCCGGTGTGGCTGCGCACGCGCTCGGGGCCGATCCTTTCGGTGCCCTATCCGATCGAGCTGAACGATTCGCAGATCGTCATCCACCGCCGCCAGGATGCTTCCGACTTCTGCGACATGATCGTCGACCAGTTTGACGAGATGATCGCGCAGTGCGAGCGCCATCCGCTGGTGATGAACGTTTCGGTGCACACCTACGTGTTCGGCCAGCCGTTCCGCCTGCGGCGCCTGCGCGCGGCGCTGCGGCATTGCCAGGCGCACCGCGATGCGGCGCGCGTCTGGTGGACGCGTCCCCGGGAAATTGCCAACTATTGCACGGCGCTGCCGGCCGGCACTGTCCCGGGCAGCTGAGCCCTCTGCGGCGGGGCGTAAGTTCTTGTCCGCTCAGGGGAAGAAATAATGTCCGGGCCAGTATGCTGACGGCGATGACCGGGGAGACCACAAGGGAGCCGGCCGGGCGGTCGGCGCGCACCCTGCTCGTCGACAGCGACGAGAGCTACGCCGCGTTGCTGCGCGCGTATCCGCGCACGCTCGGGCCGGACGCGACGCTCACCGGTCCGCTCACGCTGGCGACGGTCGAGTGAGCGCCCGGCAGAAGCTGCGCGTGCTGCTGCTCGAGGAC
Source organism: Burkholderiales bacterium (assembly GCA_035639215.1). Taxonomy (GTDB): domain Bacteria; phylum Pseudomonadota; class Gammaproteobacteria; order Burkholderiales; family SG8-39; genus SCGC-AG-212-J23. The sequence continues at coordinate 18,431 of DASQYN010000620.1, read as the reverse complement.
GAGCGATCCTCGGCCATCGTGCTGGATGCCCATCTGCGCTCCGTGGAGGGCGTGCAATGCCGGGTCGAGCTCGAGGGCACGCTGGCCGGGGCGCTGGCGCGGCTCGCCGCCGCGCCGTTCGACCTGGTGGTCGCGGACCTGCACCTGCCCGACTCGCGCGGTGCAGCGACCATCGACGCGCTGGTGCTCGCCTGCCGCCAGCCGATCATCGCCCTCACCGTCGATCCGGATCCGGAGCTGCGCGCGCGCGCGCTGGCGAGCGGCGCCTACGATTTCCTGACCAAGGGCCGGCTCGACGACGGCACGCTCGAGCGGCTGGTGCGCCTCGCCGCGCTGCAGGCGCGCACACTCGCGTCGCTGCGCGAGGGTGAGGCGCGCTTCCGCAGCCTGGTGCAGCTCTCTTCCGACTTCTACTGGGAGAGCGATGCCGAGCACCGCATCACCCGGACGACCCACGCCGAGAAATACCGGCCCGCGAGCGGCCCGGTGATCGGCAAGCGGCGCTGGGAGATCGACGCCGTGCAGCCCGACGCCGCCGGCTGGGCGGCCCACCGGGCGCAGCTCGAGCGCCGCGAGCCGTTCCGCGACTTCGAGATCGCGCGCGTCGATGCGGAAGGCGTGCTGCGCCACCTGTCGATCAGCGGCGAGCCGGTGCTCGGCGCGGACGGCGAGCTCCTCGGCTATCGCGGCGTCGGCCGCGACGTCACGGCGCAGCGCCGCGAGGAGCGGCTGGTCGCGCTCGAGCACGCCGTGGCGCGGCACCTCGCCGACGGGAAGGACGTGCCGGGCGCGCTGCGCAACGTGATGCGCGCCGTGTGCGAGTCGGAAAGCTGGGACTGCGCGCGCTACTTCCGGGTCGACGCCGAGGCCGGCGTCTCGCGCTGCGAGGAAGTGTGGAGCAGCGGCGCCGGGCCGCTCGCCAGGTTCGCCGAAGCTTCCCGCGGCGTGACGCGGCCGCGCGGCTTCGGCCTCATCTCGCACGTCTGGGAGACCGGCAAGCCGGTTTGGATCGCGGACGTGAGCGGCGATCCGCGGCTCTCTTCCGCCGCGGTGGTGCGCGAGACCGGCGTGCACGGCGCGTTCCTGTTCCCGGTGACCTTCGAGAGCCGCGTGGTCGGCGTGCTCGCCATCTCGAGCAGCACGGTGCGCAAGCCCGACGAGCGGCTGATGCAGACCATGGTCGTGATCGGCGCGCAGATCGGGCAGTTCCTGCAGCGCAGCCAGGCGGAGGCGGCGCTCGCCGAGAGCGAGAGGCGCTTCCGCCAGACTTTCGAGCTCGCCGGCTCGGGCATCGCTCACGTCTCGCTCGCCGGCCGCTTCCTCCGCGCCAACCGGCGCCTTTGCGAGATTCTCGGCTACAGCGAGCCGGAATTGCTCGCCCTCTCGGTGAAGGACCTTTCGCACCCGGAGGACCGCGGGGCGACGGACGCCGAGCGCGCCCGCATGATCGCGGGCGAGGCCGATGGCGCCCGCTTCGAGAAGCGCTACCTGCGCAGGGACGGCACCACCGCCTGGGTGGACCTGAGCGTCGCGCTGGTGCGCGACGCCCGCGGCGAGCCGCAGCACGAGATCGCGGTCATCGAGGACATCACCGAGCGCAAGGAGAGGGAGGCGGCGCTGCAGCGCTTCCGTACCGCGCTCGACTCGGCCGCCGACATGGTGTTCCTGTTCGACCTGGCGAGCGGGCGCCTGCTCGACTTCAACGAGACGGCGTGCAGCTACCTCGGCTACAGCCGCGAGGAGCTCCTCGCTCGCAGCGGCAAGGACATCCGCGTCGGCGCGACCGCCGAGACGCTGCGTGCCGAGACGGCCGAGATGATCCGCCTCGGCGGGCGGCGCAACACGGTCAACACCGAATACCGGCGCAAGGACGGCAGCACCTTTCCCGTGGAGAGCCGGCGCAGCCTCATCGACACGCCGCAGGGCCGCGTGCTGCTCATCAACTCGCGCGACCTGACCGAGCGCGTGCGCGCCGAGAAGCGCCGCGCCGCGCAGGCCCGCTACCAGAAGAAGATCTCGCGCCTCGGCCAGGCGGCACTCTCGAAGCACGACCCGGCCGAGCTCGTGGCGAAAGCCGTGCAGAGCGTGCTCGAAGGCCTGGGCGGCGGCGCGGTGGCCTACTTCGAGCGCGGCGACGATCCGCGCGAGATGGTGCTGCGCCGCACCGCCGGGCTGGGTACGGCACCCGCCGAGCCGCTCGCGCTGCGCCTGGAGGCGACGAGTCCGCTCGCGCCGGCGCTCGGGTCCGCCGAGCCGGTGATCCTGAACGGCCCCTGGCAGGGTGCGCCGCCCCTGCCGCTCGACTGCATGAGCCGCTATGCGAGCCTCGCCGTCGCACCGGTGCCGGCCGACAACGGTCCGCGCGGCCTGGTCTGCGCGCTGGCCGAGGCGCCGCGTGCCTTCGGCCCGGAAGAGAGCCGGTTCCTCGGCGCGGCCGCGAGCATGGTCTCGGCCGCGCTGCACCGGCTCGACAGCGAGGCGCGGCTCGCCTATCTCGCGCAGTTCGATCCGCTCACCGGGCTGCCGAACCGCGCGCTGCTCGCCGACCGCTTCTCCATGATGATCCTCCATGCGCGCCGCCGCAGCGCCTCGCTGGGCGTGCTGTTCATCGACCTCGACGACTTCAAGATGGTGAACGACACCCAGGGGCACGCCGCGGGCGACGAGCTGCTCAAGGAGACCGCGCGGCGCCTGCAGTCGGCGCTGCGCGACGGCGACACGGTGGCGCGGATGAGCGGCGACGAGTTCGCAGTGATCCTCTCGGACCTCGCGCGCCCGGACGATGCGGCCCTGGTCGCGCAGAAGATCCTCGACCGGATCGTCGCGCCGGTGGAGATCCGCGGGCAGGAGGCGGTCATTACGGCGAGCATCGGCATCGCCACCTTTCCGGCCGACGGCGATAGCGCCGAGGCGCTGCTCGGCGCCGCCGACGCGGCGATGTACCGCGCGAAGCAGTCGGGCCGCAACGCCTTCCAGTTCTTCACCGCGGAGATCAACCAGCGCACGCGGGCGCGCGCGCTCCTCGGCACGGAGCTGCGCCGGGCGCTCGAGCGCCGGGAGTTCAGCCTGCACTACCAGCCGAAGATCGACCTCGTGAGCGGCCGTCCCTGCGGCGCCGAGGCGCTGCTGCGCTGGGAGCACCCCGAGCGCGGCCGCGTCGCGCCGGTGGAGTTCATTCCCGTCCTCGAGGAGACCGGCCTCATCGTCCCGGTCGGCGAGTGGGTGCTGCGCAAGGCGTGCGAGGACCTCAAGGCCTGGCAGCGCTCCGGGATGCCGGCGATGCCGGTCGCGGTGAACCTGTCGGCGCGCCAGTTCCGCCAGCACGACCTCGACGAGCGCATCCGCAGCATCGTCGAGTCGGCGGGCGTCGATCCGTCGCTGCTCGAGCTCGAGATCACGGAGAGCCAGCTCATGCACGATCCCGATCACGCGATCCGCGTGCTCGAGCGGCTGGGCGCCGCGGGGCTGCGCATCGCGGTCGACGATTTCGGCACCGGCTACTCGAGCCTCGCCTATCTGACGCGCTTCCCGCTCGCCTCGCTGAAGATCGACCGCTCGTTCGTCGCCGACGTGCTCTCCGACGAGGCCGACGCCACCATCGTGCGCACGATCATCGAGATGGCCCACACGCTCGGCTTCACCGTGGTCGCCGAAGGCGTCGAGCGCGACTCGCAGGCGGCGTTCCTGCGCAAGCTCGGCTGCGAGCAGGCGCAGGGCTTCCTCTTCGCCCGCCCCATGCCGGCGCGCGACTTCAGCATGCTCCTCGCGGCAGCGAGCGCGACGCTCGCGCGCTCGCGCCGGCGCCGCCGCGCCTAGATCGGGGTCAGGACCGCAATTCGTCTTTCGCGGCCTTGATCTCGGCCGAGACATCGCGGCCGGCCGGGAAAGCCCGCCTCGCGAGCCCGTACCAATAGCGCGCGTTCGCCGCGTCGCCTTCCATGAGATGCACGATGCCGTGCAGCCAGCAGGCGAGAGGCGATCGCTCGTCCTTCTGCACGATCTCGTGCGCGGCTGGCCAGTCTCCTCGCTGGAGATGCTCGACGGCCTGCAGCAGCTCGGCGCGCGGAAGCGGCATTGACCGGGAAATTGTGGGCGCCGAGAATCGGCCGGTCAATGCGCCGCGCGCAGGAGGAGCCGATGAAGCCGAAGCAGCACCTCGAGTTCGTGAAGGTCGACCTGAAGCGCGGCTGGGAGCCGCCGCCCGGCTATCCGCCCGGCTTCTATCAGAAGATCCTCGCCACCGACCTCGACGAGACGGCGAAGCGCGGCAGCCGCACGCGCCTCCTGAAGATCGAGCCGGGCGCCTATTCCACGGAGCCGTTCGTGCACGATCACTGGGAGGAGGTGTACGTGGTGGAAGGCGACCTGATCGTCGGCAACGACGCCCACGGGCGTGGCGGCGAGCAGTGCTTCGCCGCCACGTACGCCTGCCGGCCGCCCGGCGTGAAGCACGGCCCTTTCACGTCGAAGGGTGGCTGCATCCTCTACGAGATCCACTACTATGCTTAAGAGCGGCGCCGAGCACCTCGAGCAGCTGCGCGACGGCCGCGCGGTCTACATCGGCGCCGAGCGCGTCGACGACGTGACGACCCATCCGGCGTTCCGCAACGCGGCGCGCTCGATGGCGGAGATCTACGACCTGAAGCGCGCCGACCCCGAGCTCTCCTTCGCCGAGGGCGGCGAGCGCTACAGCGCGTATTTCCTTCGCGCCCGCACGAAGCAGGACCTCGAGCAGCGGCTGAAGATCCACCGCGCGATCGCGACGCTGAGCCACGGGCTGCTCGGCCGCTCGCCCGACCACGTCGCGAGCTTCGTCACCGGCATGGCGATGAATCCGTCGGTCTTCGGCAGGTTCTCGGAAAATCTCAGCCGGTACTACGAGCACATGCGCCGCGAAGACGTCTACGGCGTCTATGCGGTGATCCCGCCGCAGGCAGCGCGCAACCCGGAGTTCTACGTCAAGCAGAACCTGCCGATCCCCACCCTGCGCGTGGTGCGCGAGGACGACGACGGCGTGGTGATCTCGGGCATGAAGATGCTCGCCACGGGCGCCGTTTTCGCCAACGAGATCTGGATCGGCAACCTGATCCCGCTCGCCCCGAACCAGCTGCCCGAGTCGATCACCTGCGCGATCGCCGTCAACGCCCCCGGCGTGACGCTCTGGTCGCGCAAGCCCTTCGAGCGGCACGCGCCGAGCGAGTTCGACAACCCGCTCGCCTGGCGCTTCGACGAGACCGACTCGATGGTGATGTGCGAGAACGTGAAGGTGCCCTGGGAGCGGGTCTTCGTGCACATGGACGCGCTGCTCGCGCGCGACGTCTACATCAAGACGCCGGGGCACTGCTATGGCAACCACCAGTCGAACGTGCGCTTCCACGCGAAGATGCAGCTCATCGTCGGCCTCGCCAGCAAGATCGCGCAGGCCTCGGGAGCCCACGAGATTCCGGCCGTCAAAGAAGTGCTGGGACGCTTGGCGGCGCTGGAAGCGACGCTCGGCGGCATGATCGCCGGCCAGATCCAGGACGCCGAGGACTGGCCCGAAACGCAGGGCTGGAAGACCTTCAACCGCCGCTACATGTACGCGGCGCTAAACTGGTGCACCGAGAGCCACTCCTCGATCATCGAGGCGCTGCGCGAGCTGTGCGGCGGGGGCATCTTCCAGATGCCGGCCGACGTGACGGTCATGGACGATCCCCGCATGCGCGCGCAGTTCGAGCAGTACTGGCAGACGCCGCAGCTTCCCGCGCTGGAAAGAATGTAGCTGTACAAGCTCGCCTGGGACCTGATCGGCTCGGAATTCGCCGGGCGGCACCTGCAATACGAGAAGTTCTACGCCGGGGCGTCCTTCATCATCCGCAACCACAATTTCCGCGAGGCGCCCTGGGAGCACTTCCACAAGGTGGTCGACGAGCTGATGGCGGGCTACGACGTGCCCTCGCCGGATCCGGGACGCGCGCCGGTGATCCGCAGCATGCTGCGCGTCGAGGGCTGATGGATTTCGAGAAGCTCGTCCAAGCCGCGGGCGATGCCATCGTCGCGGCCGACCGCGAAGGAAAGATCGTTCTCTGGAATCGCGCCGCCGAGCGCATCTTCGGCTTTGCGCAGGGCGAGGCGCTCGGTCGCTCGCTCGACCTGATCATCCCGGAGCGCTTTCGCGAGCGCCACTGGCAGGGCTATCGGGAAACGATGCGTACCGGCGTCACGCGCTACGGCGCCGAGGTCCTGCGCGTGCCGGCGCTGCGCAAGGACGGCCGGCCGCTCTCGATCGCCTTCACGGTCGGGCTGATCCTCTCGGCGGAGAAGCAAGTCGCCACCATTGTCGCGGTCATGCGCGACGACACCGCACGCTGGGACGACGAGCGGGCGATGCGCAAGCGCCTCGCGGAGCTCGAGGCTAAAGCGAAGTGAACGCGCGTTTCTCTCGCCGCTAGGCGGCCGAGGCGCTCGCCCGCAATCCGGCCTGTCCGCTCGGCGGCGTGACGAGCCGCAGCTCGCGCTGCGCGGGCGGCAGCGCGATGCCGCGCTCGCGGAACGCCTCGAGCACGGCACGGTTGATCTCGCTGCCGGCGGCGCCGTAGTCCTTCACCGAGGTCCAGGGATTCACGCTGATCGCGATGCCCGCGTCGCCCAGCCGGGCGACGCCCATGGCCGGTGCGGGATCGCGCAGCACACGGGCGTTGGCGCGCAGGACATCGTCGACCGCCTGCAGCGCCGCGTCGACCGGCGCTTCGTACGCGATCGTGACCTCGATCGCGAGCTGGCGCAGGTTACCGTAGTTGTGCAGGATCTCGCCGACGATCATGCGGTTCGGAATGACGATGCGCGACAGATCGGCATGGCCGAGCGTGGTGCTGAAAAGCCGGATGTCGAGCACCTCGCCTTCTTCCTTCACTATGGAGACGTAGTCGCCGACGCGGAACGGCCGCGTGAAGAGGATCGTTAGGCCCGCTACGACGTTGCGCAGCACGCCCTGCATGGCGAGCGCGATGCCGGCGCCGGCGAGACCCAGGCCGGCGATGAGCGGCAGCAGCTCGATGCCGAGGTTCTGCAGCGCCATGATGACGAAGAGCACGAGGACGAAAAGCTGCACGCCGCGCGCCGCGAGCGCCATCGCCGGCGGCTCGAGATGAAGGCGGCGAAGCCCGCGCAAGGTGGCGGCGGCCGCCCACCGGCCGAGCGCGTAGCCGGCGGCGAGCATGAGCAGCGCGACAAGGAGCTTCGGTCCGAAGCGCATGCCGAGGTCGATGGCCGTGCTGCTCACCTGGTCGAGGCTCTTGAGGTTGGCATCCATGAGGTCTCCCTTGGGTTGGCGGTGATGCTAACCGGGCGCCGGCCCGAGAGGTAGGATAGCGTCGCGGCTCGGGGAGCCGCAAAACAAACAACAGGGGGCAGCATGCTGAAAAAGTTTGCCGCAGTCGGAGCGGTATCGGCGCTCGTGCTGGCGAGCGGATGCGCGTCGATGCAGATGGCGTCGCCGGAGCAGGATACGGCGGCCAAGACGTTCGCCGTGAAGCCGGGCATGGCGAATATCTACGTCTATCGCAACGAGACGCTCGGCGCCGCCATCAAGATGCCCGTTCTGCTGGACGGCCGAGCCGTGGGCGACACCGCGGCGAAGACCTTCCTGGTGCTCGAGGTCGCGCCCGGCCCGCATACGCTGGTCTCGAAGACTGAAAACGATTCCTCGGTCACGGTGAACGCGCTCGCCGGAAGGAACCACTTCCTCTGGCAGGAGGTGAAGATGGGATTCATGAGCGCGCGCTCGGACCTGAGGGAAGTGGACGAGGCGACCGGCAAGGCGGGCATTGCCGAGTGCAGCCTCATCCAGGCTTCCTTCTAGCGTCCTAGCGCGGCTTCAGCACGAGCGCCAGCGCGGCGACGACCAGCGCCGCGCCGGCGAGCATCGTCGCGGTCACCGTCTCGCCGAGGAACAGCCAGCCCCACAGGATGCCGAGCGCCGGCACCGCGAGCCCGACCGTAAGCGTGCGCGTCGGGCCGATGTCGCGCACCAGGGTGAAGAAGGGCAGGTAGGCGACACCGCTGCAAAGCGCGCCGAGCGACACCAGCGCGAGCGTTGCCTCCACGGTCCACGTTTCCGCGGCAGGAACCGTGGTCCATGCGGGCGAGAGCAGCACCGCGGCGAAGATGATCGACCCGGTGGCGAGGCTCATCGAGGGCACGCGGCCGCTGCGCTGGCGGATCACCACGCCGGCCCAGCCCCAGAACGCGGCGCCCACCATGCCGGCGATCGCCGCGAGCACGGTGGCGAGGCCGAGCTCGACCGGACCGAGCTTGACGATCAGCGCCACGCCGGCGAGGCCGAGCAGGAACCCCGCGATGCGGCGCGCGCCGAGCCGCTCCTTCAGCACCGGCGCGGCGATCACGCCGCTCCAGAGCGGCACCATGCCGTTCATTACCGCGAGGTAGCTCGCCGGCAGCGCGGTGGCCGCCCAGGCGAAGCAGACGAAGGGCAGCAGGTTGTTCACCAGGCCGACGGCGAGCTGGTCCTTCCAGTGCCTGCCGAGGCCGATCGCCTGGCGCATCACGAGCACGGTCCACGGCACGAGGAAGAGCGCGGAGAAAAGCGCCCGCGACTCGGCGACCACCGCCGTGCCGAATACCGGCACGGAAATGCGCATCAGGATGTACTGCACCGACCAGAGGGTGGCGAGCAGCAGCCACCGGCCGGCGTCGTACGCTCGCACCTCCTAGAGGTAGACCCGCTTCAGGCCTTCGGCGGGATAGCGCAGGCCGCTGCCGGCGCCCACCGGCGCGATCTCCGAAATGCGCTCCACCTCCTGCGGCGATAGCTTCACGTCGAGCGCCGCCAGGTTCTCGTCGACGCGCTGCTTGCGCTTGGTCCCGGGGATGGGGACGATGTCCTTGCCCTGCGCGAGCAGCCAGGCGAGCACGAGCTGCGCGGGGGTGCACTTCTTCTCCACCGCGATCTCCTCGATGCGCTTGACGATCTTGACGTTCTTGTCGAGCGCTTCGCCCTGGAAGCGCGGGTGCGCGAGCCGCCGGTCGCCTTCCGGAAGGTCCGCCTTGCCCTTCACCGAGCCGGTGAGCATGCTGCGGCCGAGCGGCGCGTAGGCGACGAGCGAGATGCCGAGCTCGCGCGTCGCGGCGAGCGTCTCTTCGCCTTCCTTGCGATAGAGCAGCGAATACTCGTTCTGCACTGCGGCGATCGGATGGATCTTGTGCGCACGGCGGATGGTCGCCGGCGCGGCTTCCGAGAGCCCGAGCGCTCGCACCTTGCCGGCCTCGACGAGACGCTTCATGGCGCCCACGGTCTCCTCGATCGGCACGTTGGGATCCACGCGGTGCTGGTAGTAGAGGTCGATGACGTCGATGCCGAGCCGCTTCAGGCTCGCCTCGCAGGCGCGCAGCACGTAGGCCGGGCTGCCGTCGACGCCCTGCTTGCCGTCGGCGCTCTTGGTCTGGCCGAACTTGGTCGCGACGATGACGCCGTCGCGGCGGCCGCCGCCTCTCCAACCTTTCAGGGCTTTGCCGAGCAGCTCCTCGTTGTGCCCCCAGCCGTACATGTCGGCCGAGTCGAGCATGTTGATGCCCTTCTCGAGCGCGTAATGGATGACGCGGATCGACTCCTCGTCGTTGGCGTTGCCGTAGATGCCCGACATCGACATGAGGCCGAGGCCGATCGCCGAGACCTTGATGCCGCTCGAGCCGAGCGTGCGCATTTCCATGACTTCTCCTGGAATAGAAACCGGGACCGAAACAGGGACAGACCCTAATTATTTGCCAGAATGGTGCCCGCGCATCAAAACAAGTCGAAATACTCGCGATGCTCCCAGTCGCTCACTTCCAGGTTGAAGCGGGCGATCTCGGCTTTCTTGATCCGGCCGTAGTAGTCGACGAAGGTGTCGCCGAGCCCCTCGCGCAGCACGGTGTCGCCGCGCAGCGCCTCGAGTGCCTCGGCCAGCGTGTGCGGCAACGGCGCCGCCTTCGCCTCGTAGGGCGTGTCGGCCGACGGCGGCAGCGACAGGCGACGGGCGACGCCGTCCGCGCCCGCGTAAACCTGCGAGGCGAAGTAGAGATAAGGATTCGCGGCCGGCTCGCCGATGCGGTTCTCGATGCGCGTGCCCGGATGGCCGGGGCCGCCGATTACGCGCAGCAGCGCGCCGCGGTTCTCCTTGCCCCAGACGACGCGGTCCGGGGCGAGCGAGTACGGCCGGTAACGCTTGTACCCGTTGAGAGTCGGCGTTGCGAGCGCGCAGCAGGCTCGCGCGTGCTCGAGCAAGCCGGCAAGCCACTGGCGGCCGATTTCCGACAGATCGTCCTTCTCGGAGAGGAAAAGATTCCGTCCCGCCTTCGCCAGCGATTGATGCAGGTGCCAGCCGCTCGACATGACGTTCGGCAGCTTCGGCCGGCACATGAAGGTGGCGTGATAGCCGTGGCGCCGCGCGATCTGCTTCACCGCGCTTCGCAGCAGCACCATCGCATCGGCCGCCTGCAGGCCGGGCAGGGGAGCCAGCGTGAGCTCGAGCTGGCTCGGACCGAATTCCACCTCGAACGAGCGTAGCGGGAGCTCCAGCCTGGAGAGGCCTTCCTGCAGAAGCTGCACGACCGGCTCGATCAGGTCGTAGCGCTGCTCGGTGAGGTACTGGTACCCGCTCGTGAGCAGCTCGACCTCGGGCGGGCTGCCGGGTTGCCCGGCGTCGGCAGGCTGGAGCCGGGCATCGACGATCCTGAAGACGTGGAATTCCACTTCCAGGCCGGCGATGAATTCGTAATCGAGCTTCGCGAGCGCCTTCTTGAGCACCGCGCGCGAGTCGTAGGGCACCGGGCGCCCGTCCTGCAGGCGCAGGTCGCAAAGCACCCAGCCCGTGTCCGCGGCCCAGGGCAGCACCTTGAAAGTCGAGACGTCCGGGACCATCAGCACGTCGGCCGCGCCCTGCAGCTCCGGCATGCCGACTCCGCCGCCGGGGGTGAACGCCGGAAAGACGGTGCGATGCGAGGTGTCCTTGAGGAGCAGCGTGCTCGTCAGCGTGACGCCGCGCTCGAGCGCGTTCCCGACCTCGGCGGCAGCGAGCGTCTTGCCGCGCAGCACGCCATGCTGGTCGGCGAACGAGAAACGAACCGACTTGAGGCCGCGCGCCTCGATTTCCTTGACGAGATTCAAGCGGCCCAGGCGGCCTGGCTGCGGCGCTTCGCGTCGGCCTCTTTCCAGTACTCGTCCATGCGCGGCGTCGGGCCGATGCCGTCGATGGCTGGTGGGCCCTTCAGCTGTTTTGCCTTTTCACCGTCCACCACCATCATCGGCGCCTGGCCGGCTTCGTTCTTCTGGATCGCGTCGACGAGCAGGCGCCGGTAGAGCACGATGCCCTTGTCGGTGGTGCCGAGGTTCTCGCGCGTGCGATCGGCGATGCGGCCCTGCGACTCGCACGCCCACTGATCATGGATGTTGATGTCGAAGCCCATGCCGGTGAAGGTCTTGGCTGCCTGCTCCTCGGCGCTGAAGCCCCAGGAATTCTGTCTTCCAAAAATGGGTTTGTAATCCGGGGCCGGATACGTCCTCAGCCGCTGGTTGCGCATGGTGTCCTTGTCGACCTTGGCGCCGAAGCTGGTGAAAATCGAATACCAGTAGCAGCCGCCGTCGTCGACCGGCACGTGCCATTGCGAGATCGTCATCTCGGCGTTCATGGGGATGACGAAGGCCTGCGGGAAGAGGATGTTCGTCACGCGAATGTGCGTATGCGCGTCGCTGATGCGCCGCAGGGTCTGGAGCCGCATGCCGTAGTCGGTGCGCTCGACGCGAATCTCCGGGCGGTCGAACTCGCGCAGCACCTTGCTGATCGGCAGAGCGCTGTCGGAGGGCGTGCCGCGAAACTGCCGGCCGTAGCTCGCCGTCGGATCCTCGTCCTCGAAGAACTTGTGCAGCCAGGAGGCGTGCGCCGGGTCGATGCCGACTTCCAGGGCCTGCAGCCAGTTGCAGTCCCAGTAGCCCTTGAAGGCGAACGTGTACTCGGCCGGCGCGATGAACGCGTCGAAATGCGGGAACGCCGGCGCCTCGCCTTCGCCGAGGTAGGCGAAAAGGATGCCGCTCTTCTCGACCACCGGATAGGCGCGCAGGCGGATGTGCTCGCACAGGCGGCTGCCTTCCGGCTCGGCCGGCGTCTCAAGGCACTTGCCGACCGCGTCGAAGAGCCAGCCGTGGAAGGAGCAGCGCAGGCCGCCGTTCTCCAGCCTTCCATACGCGAGGTCCGCGCCGCGATGGGCGCATTGGCGCTCGACCAGGCCGTATCTTCCTTCCTGCTTGAACAAGACCAAGTCCTCGCCGAGCAGCCGGACCGCCTTCACGGGCCGCGGGCCGGCCATCTCGTCGGTCAGGGCCACCGGCTGCCAGTAGCGGCGGAGCAGCTTGCCGCAGGCCGTTCCGGGTCCGACCCGGGTCATGAGCTCGTTCTGCGCAGCGCTGATCACGACGGTCGATCTTATACTAGGCCGATGAGCTTCGATCTCGGCGGCGTGCAGTGGCCGCGCCCGTTCCGCATCCGGCGCCTCGGCCATTTCGGCGTCAACGTCGCGGACCCGGAGGCGAGCCGCGACTTCTACTGCCGGCTGCTCGGCTTCCGCCTCTCCGACCCGCTCGATTTCGGTCCTCGGATCCCGGACGAGGTGCGGCGCAGGGTCGGCCCGACGGTGGGCTACTTCTCCCGTCACGGCACCGACCATCACTCGTTCGTCTTCTTCCCGAAGGCAATCTACGAGGCGATGAATCCCCACGCCGCGACGCCGCAGGGGACGGTGAACCAGATCACCTGGCAGATCGGCTCCTTGCAGGAGGTCTCCGACGCGTTCGATTGGTTCTCGCAGCGCGGCAAGACCATCCGCCGCGCCGGTCGCGACCTGCCCGGCTCCAACTGGCATTTCTATCCGGCCGATCCGGACGGCCACACGAACGAGCTCTACTACGGCATAGAGCAGGTGGGCTGGGACGGCTATTCGAAGCCGCGCGAGATGTACGGCGTGCGTTACGCGAAGCCGCCCGAGCTACCGCACAAGTCGGAGCTGGCCGAGGTGATGCAGGCGACGAAGGAAGGCATCCCGATCGAGAAAGGCGTGCGCGCCGCGGAAGTCGGCGAGGAGAAATACGACGTCGGCGGCGTGCTCCTCGCCCGGCCCTTCAAGATCGTGCGCCACGGGCCAGTGCGACTTTTCGTCAAGGACATGGACGCGATGGTCGCGTTCTACCGCGACGACCTTGGCTTCGCCGTGACCGAGGAAGTCGATTACCGCGGTCACCGCTGCGTCTTCCTGCGGGTAAACACCGAGCACCACAGCCTCGCGCTCTATCCGCTCGCGTTGCAGAAAGAGCTCGAGCTCGGCGCGCACACAACGCTCATGTCTTTCGGCCTGCAGGTCGGCGGCTATCGCCAGCTGCGCGACGCGATCACTTTTCTGCGGAAGGAAGGAATCCAGGTTCGCCATCTGCCGCCCGAGCTGTTTCCGGGCATCGACTATTGCGCTTTCGCCTTCGATCGCGACGGCTACGCGTTCCAGCTCTACTACTACATGGAGCAGGTCGGCTGGGACGGCAAGCCGCGTCCCGCGCATCTTCGGCCGAAGATCGACAACGCTAACTGGCCCGGCTCGGTCACCGGGCAAAGCGATACGTTCCTCGGAGAACCGTACCTAGGCCCGATCGGCTAGGATCCGCTCCACCAGCGCCTTGACCTGCGCGAGCTCGCTCTCGAGCTGCGCCACCTTCGCCTTCAGTGCTGCCATCTCGCCGAGAGACGGGGCTTCTTCGCGCGTTGCCTCGCCGGCAGCGAGCTCGACCTTCGGCGTGCCGCTCAGCAGATGCGCCCACCGGTTCTCGCGCGCCCCGGGAAGGCGTGGCAACTGCACCACGAGCGGCCCCGCCGGCCGCGCCGCGAGTTCCTCAAGGAAAGCCTCCACGGCCGAGATATCCGCGAACTTGTGCAACCGCTCGCTGTTGATGCGCAGCTCCCCCACGGTCTGCGGACCGCGCAGCATCAGCACCGCGAGGAGCGCCGCCGATTGCGAGGGAATTTGCAGCACGCGCTCGATGTTGTGCGAATAGCGCGCGACCCGTCCGCCGCTCGTCTCGATGACCAGGTTGGCGCCGCGCAGGCTATCGAGCGCCGACTGCACCTCCGCCTCGGTCGCCTCCATCACCGGCGAGCGGCTCGATTTCTGATTGCAGCCCGAAACCAACGCATTAAGCGTGAGCGGATAGGTGTCCGGAACGGTGTGCTGCTTCTCGAACAGCGTGCCAAGCACGCGCGTCTCCAGCAGCGATAGCTCGGGTAGGGGATTCGCCATCGCCGCAGTCTAGTGCCCTTCGGCCATCGTATGGCGACGAGCGTAAACTTCGTCCTAAGAAGGGCAAAGGACACCCAGTGAGTCAACGCGATCGGCTTCCACCTTCGGACCTCAGCCAAATGCGCAAACGCACGACCCGGCAAGTGCGGATCGCCATTGCGCTTGGCGCGTTGGTCTTCGTCGTGCTCATCGTCCTGCTGGCAACCCCCACCGGCCTGCGAGGCCTTTTTGGCCACCGCGGCTAAGACGAAAATTCGGGGACGGAGCCCGAACTCCTTCCTATAGCCATCGCCGGACCTCACGCTTGTACGGCAGATACTCCGCGGGAAAGCGGGCCTCGAGGTAGCGCTCTTCTCGAGGAACGACCACCAGCGACATAAGGGCCACTGCTGGAACAAGCGTAATCAGCAAGCCGAAACTGTTCACCCATGCCGCGAGTCCGACCTGAAGGAGCGTGAAAGCGACATAGATCGGATTTCGGCTGAAGCGGTATGGCCCGGCACGCACAATGATTGTCGTGGGACGGCTACCCGGCACGGGAGTGCCGGCCTTTCGGAACGCGCGCACTGACGAAATGAAGAGAGCGCCCGCGACTAGCACGAGCACGACGCCGATCGGCACGTTGATCGGAGCTGGAAGCAGGCGCGCCGGCCAGAAGAAGTGAACGAGCAGACCAAGGCCGATTGAGCCCAGGTAGACCAACGGTGGGCGGATGGCGCCGAGATTGGCAACGTCAGCCACAGGCTATCCCGGGCTCACAGTCGAATTGGTCTCCACGTCGGCAATCGGCCAGCGCGGACATTCGGCGACAGCGACCTCTTCTCAGGATCGTAGCCCGCCGCCGGCAATTCGGAATCCAATGTCTGTGCGTCGAAATCGATTGCCACGTATTTCACGTACTGAGGCAGGTGGCCCAGGACTCGGATCACCGCATCCTGCTTAGCACGGGTGGTCGCGGAAAGATCGATCTCGAAGAATTTCAGCCTTGGATAGACATCATGGAACCGGTACGCCCGGCTATCGAATCCGGCACCGAGAACAAGCACCTGCTTGACCCCTTCTCGAGCCGCGGCTTTGAGCTGCTCGTCGATGTGCCGCGTTCTCGCGTTGACGTAGAAAAACCCCGCGTACGACTCCGGGCTTTCGTCAATGACGTCTCGTGCGGCTTCGTATTTCCGCGGTAGGCGAAGCGTTCCACAGAATTTCGCGGCAAGCAGATCACCGCCTCGAAGCCGGGGATCGGGGTGCAAGGCAGCAATGGCTCGGTATTCGCAGGTCGCCTGCGCTGTCCAGGAGATCCGCTCAGGTGGCAGAGCATATGCAACCGGCTGGAACCCCAAAATGGCGAAGGCGGCTGTGGCCACCACGATCACGACATCAAAGCCGCTCGATCTTCCGCGTGGCGATCACGTCCTTCCACTTGTCGATCTCGCGCGCAATGAAGCTATGCATCTCCTCGGGGCTCGAGGCGCCCGGCTCGCCGCCGAGATCCACGAAGCGCTTGTGCACTGCCGGGTCGGCGAGCGCCTTACGCACTTCGGCATTCAGGCGGTTGATGAGCGGTGCCGGCGTGCCGCCGCTCGCGCCGAGGCCGATGAACGAGTTCACCTCGTAGCCGGGAACGGTCTCGGCGACGGTCGGCACGTCGGGGAGCGCTATCCAGCGCTCGCGCGAGGTGACGGCGAGCGGACGCAGCTTGCCGGAGCGGATCTGGCCGATGGAAAGCGTCATCGCTTCGAGGAGCAGGTCGACCCGCCCGCTCAACACCTCGGTGAGGGGGCTCGCGCCGCCGCGGAAGGGCACATGGGTCATCTCGATGCCGGCCATGGCGTTCAGCAGCTCGCCGGACAGGTGGTGCACGGTGCCGATGCCCGAGGAGGGGAAGTTGAGCTTGCCCGGGTTCGCCTTGGCGTACGAGATCAGGTCGGCCAGCGTGTGGAACTGCGAGTCGGGTCGCACGCTGATGACGAACGGGTAGGAGGTGAGCATCGACACCATGGCCACGTCCTTCAGCGGATCGAACGGCATGGATCTGAGCATCGCCGCCTGGACGGGATACGCGCCGGTGATGAGCACCAGCGTGTAGCCGTCGGGCGGCTGCCTGGCGGCGTAATCGGTGCCGACCAAGCCGCCCGCGCCGCCCTTGTTGTCGACGACGACCGGCTGGCCGAGGTTTTCGGAAAGCGCCTGGGCGGCGAGCCGGGCGATCACGTCGGCCGAGCCGCCGGGCGGGAACGGCGTCACGAGCTTGAGCGGCTTCGACGGGAAGTCCTGGCCCTGGGCGAACGACAGCCAGAGGGTCGAAAGCAGGATGAGGGCGAGGCGCATGGTGGTTTATGCTCGCGGCATGGAAGAACGCGTGCACTTTACCAGCGACGGCCTGCGCCTCAGCGGAATCTTCGAAATGCCGGAAGGCCGCAGCGGCCGCGTCCCGGCGGTCATGGTCCTGCACGGCTTCGGCAGCAACAAGGATAGCGGCACGATGCGCACCGCGGCGAAGCTCTTTACCTCGCTCGGCTACGCAGCGCTGCGCTTCGACATGCGCGGCTGCGGCGAGAGCGAAGGCGAGCGCGGCCGGGTGATCTGCCTCGAGCAGGTCGAGGATACGAGAAATGCATTGGCGTACCTCTCGACCCGGAAAGATGTGGCGGCATCGAAGATCGGCGTGTTCGGCCACAGCTTCGGCGCCGCGGTAGCGGTCTATGCCGCAGGGGTGGATCAGCGCATCGCCGCGTGCATCTCCTCCGGCGGCTGGGGCGACGGTGCGAAAAAGTTTCGCAAGCAGCACGAGTCGCCCGAAGCCTGGCGGCGCTTCAGCGAGATGATGGAGCGCGGGCGCGAGAGGAAGCGGCGCGGCGAGAAGATGATGGTGCCGCGTTTCGACATCGTGCCGATCCGCCCGGAGCTGCGCGGCAACCTCGCGCCGGGCTCGATTCTCGAGTTCCCGTTCGAGGTGGTGGAGAGCATGTACGCCTTCACGGCCAACGAGGTGGTGGGCCGCATCGCGCCGCGCCCTCTGCTGCTCCTGCACCCGGCGAACGACACCGTGACGCCGACCGAGCAGTCGATCGATCTCTTCCTGCACGCCGGCCAGCCGACCGATCTCCACCTCGTCGCCGACGTCGACCACTTCCTCTTCAGCGACGGCAACGCGCTCGTGCTGAACCTGGTGCGCGACTGGCTCGCGCAGCATTTTCCCGCGCGGTGACTCCGCAGCAGCTCACGGTCCTGGCGAAGGAGATATTCGTTCGCGCCGGCATGGCGAGCGAGCAGGCGAGCCTGGTGGCCGACGTCCTGGTGTGGGCGGACCTGCGCGGCATGGGAAGCCACGGCGTGATGCGCGTCCCGCGCTACGTCGAGCTGATGCGCAAGGGCGATCTCAACGTCCGTCCGCAGATGCGCGTTACGGAAGAGACGCCTGCGGCGGTGAAGCTCGATGCGGATCGCGCCGCAGGACCGGTCGCGATGGCGCGCGGCGCCGAGCTGGCAATCGCCAAGGCGCGTTCGGCGGCCATCGGACTGGCGATCGTGCGTTCCACCACGCACACGGCCGCGCTCGGCTACTACACGCAGCGGGGTGCGCGGGAAGGCATGGCGATGATCGCGATTTCCGCGTCCGGCCCCAACATGGCCTACCACGGCGCGCGCGCCGCCGGCGTTTCGACCGCGCCGCTTTCGATCGCCGTCCCCGGCGAGGACGAGCCGCTCGCGCTCGATATGGGCTCGGGCGTCGTCTCCCTCGGCAAGCTGATGCAGGCGCGGCGCGCCGGCGAGGCGCTCGCGCCGGGTCTCGCGCTCGACCGCGAAGGCGCGCCGACCACCGATCCGCGGGCCGCAGCAATCCCGTTGCCGCTCGGCGGCGCGAAGGGCTCCGGTCTCGCCTTCATGATCGAATGCCTGGCGAGCCTGCTCGCCGGCAACCCGATCCTCGCCGAAGCGCTCGAAGGAACGCCCGCTGGGCAGCGTCACACGCAGAACGGGCTGGTGATTGCTATCGATGTGGCGCGCTTCGTTCCACCGGAGGTTTTCCGTAGCGAAGTGCGCCGGTTAGTTCGATCTTTGAAGAAACTTCGGGCTCAACCGGACGCGGAAATCCTGATGCCCGGCGAGCGCGGCAGCCG
>DASQYN010000619.1:0-2379 GCA_035639215.1 Burkholderiales bacterium | reverse complement strand
GGGCGAGCGCGTCGAGGCGGTGAAGCCGCCGCACCGCCTGTCGCGCGCCTACGCCGCGGCGCGCGGCCACACGGCGCTCTTCGACACGCTGGCGACGCACGTGAAGAGCGTGCAGCTGCGCCACGAGGCCGAGCGGCAGCGGCGCCTGCAACATCCATGAGCCGCCTCGCGCCGCCGTTCAGCCAGAAGGCATGGATCGAGCGCCACCTGCCGCAGGCGCTCGGCGCCATCGGCAACAAGGAAGTGTTCAAGGGCTCGGACTTCATCTACCAGATCATCAAGGGGCCGAACGCCCGTAACGACTTCCACCTCGATCCGTTCGACGAAATCTTCTACCAGCTGCAGGGCGACATCGCGGTGCACGTGATCGAGCACGGGCGCGAGCGCGCCATCCCGGTGAAGGAGGGCGAGGTGTTCCTCCTGCCGAAGGGCGTCTATCACTCGCCGCGCCGCCCGGCCGGGACGATCGGCCTCGTGCTGGAGCGGCCGCGCCAGCCGCACGAGCTCGACGCGATCGCCTGGTTCTGCCCGGGGTGCGTGCACAAGCTGCACGAGGTCGAGTTCTGGTGCGACGACATCGAGCAGGTCCTGGGAAAGGTCGTCAGGGCGTTCAACGCCGACCTGGCGCTTCGCACCTGCAGGAAATGCGGCACGGTGCTCCCCGATCCGACGCAGGCGCGTTGAAGTTCCGCCTCTACCTTGCCGCGGCGCTGATCCTGGCGGCGGGGCTTTCGGCCGGGGCTGTGCTTTATATGAACGGCGAGGACACGGAAGAGGCCGGCAGCTACGTGATCGCCGGCGGCGTCGCCTACCCCGTCCCCGCGCGGGCCTCGAGGACCTACGTCCGCGACCTGCGCCGCTTCGGCGGAACCGCGGCGGTGCTGTTCGACGACTTCGACCGATGGCTCGCCGGCCTGTGGCACGGCAAGGCGCTCGGCCTGACCGTCGCCGCGATCGGCTGCGCGCTGGCCGCGGCGCTGTTTCTCTTCGCCCGCTACGGCGCCTAGCGCCTGACGGCGCCGAGCCGCTCGAGCACCGCGCACACCGCGGCGGTGTCGTCCTTCGCGAAGCCCTGCGCCATGGCGGCGTTGTAGATCGCCGCCGAGGCGTTGAAGAGCGGCGTCGGCACGCCGTGCTTGGTCGCGAACTCGCCGATGATCCTCATGTCCTTCTGCCAGACCTCGACCTTCATCGTCGCTTCGTCGTACTTGCCGGCGACCATCTGCGGCCCGCGCACCTGGAACATGCGCGAGCTGCCGGCCCCGTCGCCGGCGACCTGATAGATCTGCTGCGGCGAAAGGCCGGCTTTCATGCCGAGCACGAACGCTTCGGCGGCCGCCACGTTGTGGATCGCCACCAGCAGGTTGGCGACGAATTTCATCTTGCTGCCGTTGCCGAACTCGCCGAGGTAGTAGTGCGCGCGGGAAAAGCCTTTCAGGAACGGCACCGTCTTCTGGAAAGCGGCCTTGTCGCCGCTCGCATAGACCACGAGGTCCTTCGCGCGCGCCTGCGCCCCGGTGCCCGAGAGCGGGCAGTCGAGCAGCGTCACGCCTTTCTTTGCCAGCGTCTCGCGGGCGCGCTCCTTCTCCTCGATCGGCAGCGTGCTCGTCTCGATGACCACGACGCCCTTCTCGGAGAGCTCGCGCGCCACCGCGTGCAGCGCGTCCGCGCTCGGCAGCGAGGTGATGAGCACCGGCGCCTGCTCGGCGACCTGCGCCGCCGAGGCGAGCGGCAGACCGCCGGCCTTCTTCAGCTCGCCGCGCGCCGCGGCGAGCACGTCGAAGCCGTAGACGCGGAACCCCGCCTTGCGCAGGTTCCTCGCCATGGCTGAGCCCATGATGCCCAGACCGACGACGCCGATGGCTTTCATTTTTTCCTCGACCCCCTGTCAAGGGGGTCGTGAGCCGAAGGCGAACGGGGGGGTTGGTTTTCGCAAACTAGACCCCCCGCTCGCTAGCTCGCTTCCCCCCTTGACAGGGGGGCGAGAAGAGCGAGCCCGCATCACTTTTTCTTTTTCTTCGCTTTCCTTGCCGCAGGCTTCTTCGCAGCGGATTTCTTCCTGCCCGCAGCCGATTTCTTCCTGCCGCCGCCCACCGGCTTCGCGTTCACCAGCACCACGGCGATGACGCAAGGCTCGTTGCCGCGCACGCTCCAGGAGTGGTTGGTGCCGCGCTGGATGAAGACGTCGCCGGGACGCAGCAGCGTCTCGCCCTGGTCGAGTACGGCGTAGATCTCGCCCTTCAGCACGACGATGTAGTCGACCGTGGCGGTCTTGTGCATCATCGGATCGGCCGAGTGCTTGTCCTGCGCGTGGGCGGCGCCGATCGCCGTGAAGCCTTCCCGGCCGTCCGAGCTTTGCGGGCGGGTCGCGTCCGGGGG
>DASQYN010000618.1:0-5356 GCA_035639215.1 Burkholderiales bacterium | reverse complement strand
CATCGTGCGCAACACCTCGGTGACGAAGGACGGCAGCTTCGTCCTCGCGAATAGCCTGGTGAACGAGGTGACGGTGGTGCGGACAGGCAAATAGCGTCTCAGGGGCCGCCAATCCGATAGACGAGAACGCGCGCCGGCGATCCGCCAGTCGCCGGCGCGGCAACGTAGAGCTTCGATTCCTCGGGCACGAAGAGACCCGTCCGCGCTCGCGGTGCGGTCTCGATCGACCGCTCGTGCACGTATCGGTTGTCATTTTGCAGCTGGAAGAAATCGATGCGCCCTTCGCCGCAAATGACGTAGACCCGTTGGCGGCGCAGATCGTAGAAGAGATCGTCGCTGTCCCCGCCGATCGGCAGGCGAGCGACGATGTGGCCGGAATCGATGTCGTAGACGAGCATGACGGACGGTGAGCGCGCGCCCACAAAGAGCCGCCTGCCCTGCTCGTCCAGGGCCATGGGGAAGTTCGCCCTGACCGGCACCGGCCATCGCTCGACCACGCGCCGCTGTATCCGGTCCACCACCGCTACGAGGCGCGCCGTGGGAACGTTCACGAACGCGCGCGTTCCCTCGCTCTCGATCTGAAACGATTCAGGGTGCCCTGGGAGCGGAATATCGCCCCGCGGTTCGCCGGTGCTCGCATCGAGCGCTCGCAGGGCACCGGCGCCATATCCGACCAGGACGGCGCCCGACCGAGCGTCATAGCGCACATTGTCCGAGTCTTCGAGCGCTGTCAGCCTCTTCACGACGGTGAGCGATTCCCCATCCAGGAGATCGACTCTGTTGGCCGTGCCGTTCGCTACGTAGAGGCGCCTTGCGTTCGGCAGGTACGCGACGCCCTGCGGTTCGCCAAAGCCGGGCAGGCTCTTCACGCGCCGGTTACGCGAAGTGTCGAGCACTTCCACCGTGTCATTGCCCAGCGCCGCGACGAATAGCCGGTGGCCCGCGACGTCCGCAGCCAAGTGGTCGATTCGCCCCTTGACGCCCGGCATCGGAATCGTCGCCACGCTCTCCACCAGCAGCGCATCCGCCGGTTGCACGGCCCCGGCAGCCGCGGCAAGCCCGCCGGCCACCACCAAACGCACTGCGATCGCGATCATCGCTCCTTCCTGAATGAGAATGCCCAGGTCAGGCCAAGGCGGATCTCGTGAACTGGCTCGTCCCCCGCCCTCGCGGCTCGCACGCCCGCATCGAGCGACAGTCCTTCGCGTACCCGCCAAATGGCGCCGACGAGCGCAGAGTTGATGCGTTCACCCGCTCGCGCCTGCTCGGCGAAGACTTCGGCGACAGGCCGAACCGCCCAGGCGTGCGGCCCCTCGAGGATCGCGCCGAGGAAGACATCCGGCTCGTGTTCGCGCGTCAGCGCGAGCGCCGCGTTGAGGTGTAGCGCCAGGACGTCCGAGCGCTGCGAGACGATGCCAGCCAGCGAGAGCCCGGTGCCATGCACGCCATGCACATCGGGAAGCAGCAAGCCGTATTCGGTGGCGATGCTCGGCCCGCTCTCATCCTGCAACGCGCCTCGGCGCAAGACCTGCTTGATGAAGATGCCGTCGTCGACCAGCACCGAGTGCGGCTCTTCCGCCCGGGCGTGCTCGGCGACCTCGCGCTGCCCCTGGAGCACGAGCTCACGATCGCCCGAGAAGCCGATATTGCCGACAACGGCCGGAGCGACGAGGACGCGGCCCGACCCTTCTTCGAGCCTCCCCACCGGCCCCAGCTCGAGCTCGAACTCGCCCGACTGCGCTACGGCGGCGTCCGTAGAGTCGAACGGACGGTAGGCGAGCGCGTGACCCGCATGAAGCAGCATCAGGACCGCGCAGGCCGTCCGTCGAGCGCTCACGCGAGCTTCGCTTCGGTACGCCGGAACGCGGCGAAGAGCGCGATGTCGTAGGCGATCTTCAGCACGCCGCAGGCGACAAGCGGCGCCGCCATCGCGCCCGCCGCGAACATCGCTCCGGTCAGCGAAGGGCTCACCGCCGCGGCGAGGCTTCTCGGCACGGCGGTGAAGCTCGCGGCCGCGGGACGCTCGGCTGGCGTGACCACGCTCATCACGAAAGCGCCCCGCGCCGGCACGTCCATCTGCGACAGCGCCGCCCGGGCGAGGAGCAGTGCCAATGCCACATGCAGATCGGAAGCAAGCGCGGCGCCGATAAGGCAGAGGCTCGATGGGATGTGCGTGAAGACCATCGTATTCACCATGCCGATGCGCCTCGCGAGCGGCGCGGCGGCGAGCTGCGATGCACCGGAGAGCAGCCCAGTCCAGAAAAAGAACGTCCCCGCCGCGGCGAGCGACATGCCGTAGCGCTCGAGCAGCCACAACGCGAGAAGCGAATTGAGCACCAATCCGCCGGCGAACGAGTCGACGCTGAACAGCGCGGCAAGCCGCCATACGATGCTGCGGGAAGGTCCCAACGCCACGTTCGACCGCCGCTGCTCGGGGTGCGGATCGGGCAGGCGCAGGTAAAGCAGCCAGACCATTGCGCCCACCGCAGCATAGAGTACGAACATTCCGCGCAGCGCATCGAGCATGGAGAAGCGGGTGGCGAGCACGTCCGGCAGCGCCGCCGCGAGCGCCCCGGCCGCGCCCGTCATCGAACCGATGAAGCTGTAGCGCGCGAAGACCGCCGGGCGGTCCGCAGCGGCGGCGAGCATCGTGTGATCGAGCGGCATGAAGATGCTCGCGTCGCCGCTCGATGGGTTGAGCGTGCCAACGAAGCTGACGAGAAGGAGCGGCCAGAGCGAGCCGAGCGCGGCGAAGCCCGCGCCGGTGGCTGTCATGAGGAGCGCTGCGGCGAGAAGCAACCGCCGGACCGAGAAGCGGTGCCCCCAGCGGCCGATCGCGAGCGTCGCGAGCGCGGAGCCGAGGAGCGTCGCAGTGCTGATGAACCCGACCTCTAGCTGCCCGAGGCCGAGCGCGAGAAGGTAAGCCGGCAGCACCACGGCGATGAAGCCGTCGGCGAACGAGCGCAGCGCCCGGCCGAGAAGGATGCGGCTGATCATCTCGATAGCTCCTTTCCGGCGCGCAGCCGGAGCCAGAGCAGAGCTTGGACGCGCAGCGCGTCTTGGGACGGGGAGTCTGCCGGCACCCCCGCTTGGCTTCACGCCCAGTCTAGTACACTCGCCGCCTTTCCGGAAAGGAGGAGCAAGGAAATGGCGGACCTCAGGGTGCTCGGCATCAGCGGCAGCCTTCGCAAGGGCTCGTACAACACCGCGGCGCTGCGCACGTGCGCGGAGCTTTTGCCGGCGGGCATGACGATGACGTACGCCCGCATCGACGACATTCCGCTCTTCAACCAGGACGTGTTCGATGCGGGGATGCCCGAGCCGGTGAAGCGCTTCCGCGCCGAGGTGGCCGCCGCCGATGGCCTGCTGATCGCGAGCCCCGAGTACAACTTCTCGGTGACCGCGGCGCTCAAGAACGCCATCGACTGGGGCTCGCGCGCGCCCAACCAGGTCTTTCAGGACAAGCCGGTCGCGATCTTTTCGGCGACCACCGGTCCGGTGGGCGGGGTGCGCAACCAGTACGACCTGCGGCGCATCCTGACGCAGCTCTGGGGGCACGTGCTGCCGCGTCCGGAAGTGTTCATCGGCAACGCCCAGAGCAAGTTCGACGCGCAGGGCCGGCTCACCGACGAGACGACGCGCAAGTTCCTGGCCGATCTGCTCGCCGGGTTCAAGGACTGGATCGTCCGCATGCAGAAGAAGTAGCGGTATAGTCCGACGCTTTCATGGAGACCCGAATGGACACGAGGCCCCACAAGGAGCGCGAGAAGGACGGATTGAAGACCCGCAGCGAGGTGCTGGGGAAAGACTGGGTGGAGAAGTCGCAGAAGAACGTGGACGACTTCAACCGCGAGTTCAACGAGCTGCTGCACACCTACTGCTGGAACGACATCTGGAACCGGCCGGGCCTCTCGCGCAAGATGCGCTCGGTGCTGAACCTCGGCATGCTGACCGCCCTCGGCAAGGAGCACGAGCTGAAGCTGCATATCCGCGGCGCGCTGAATAACGGCCTCACCAAGGACGAGATCAAGGAAGTGCTGCTGCAGACGGCGATCTACTGCGGCGTGCCGGCGGCCGTGGCCGCCTTCCGCTGCGCCAGAGAGGTGTTCCAAAGTTAAGACCGTCGCCTTCATCGGCCTCGGCACGATGGGCGAGCCGATGGCCGCCAACCTCGCCCGCGCCGGATTCGCCGTGCAGTCGTACGATGCGACCGGCAAGGGCAATCGCAAGTCCGTACGCGAGGCGGCGAGCGGCGCCGATGCGCTCGTCACCATGCTGCCCAACGGCGAGGTGGTGCGCGAAGTGGTGCTGGAAGCCCTGCCCGCCCTGAAGCCCGGCGCAGTCGTCATCGACATGAGCTCGTCGGACCCGGTCGGCACGCGCGCACTTGCTTCCGCCTTATCGCCCAAGAACGTCGAGCTCGTGGATGCGCCCGTTTCAGGCGCGGTCGGTAAGGCAAAGGACGGCACGCTCGCCCTCATGATCGGCGGCGAGAAGGACGTGGTGCAGAGAGTCGAGCCGGTGCTGCGCGCGATGGGAAAAGAGCTCTTCCACTGCGGGCCGCTCGGCGCCGGTCACGCCGTGAAGGCGCTGAACAACTACCTAGGGGCGGCCGGCACGATAGCGGGATTCGAGGCGCTGCTGGTGGCGAAGGCCTTCGGCCTGGAGCCGCAACCGATGATCGACGCGATCAATGCGTCGACCGGAAAGAACAGCACTACCGAGCGCAAGATCCCCCAGCAGATCCTGACCGGCGCCTTCGGCTCCGGCTTCAAGCTGGCCTTGATGGCGAAGGACGTCGGCATCGCCGCCGGCCTGGCGAGCGACCTCGGCCTCGAGACCCCCTACCTGCGCGAGACGCTCAAGCTGTGGCGCGCCGCGCAGCGGAAGCTGCCGGCGCAGGCCGACCATACCGAGATGTATCGCTATCTGGAGCGATTGCAGACTCCATCTCGCGCCGCGCGCGCACGGCGGTCGAACTTTCGTCGCAAGCGACGTCGCGCCAAGTGAGCGGCTGGCCGGCCGGCACCGGCCTCAGCATCTTCCAGCCATGCGCCAGCCCAAGGGGTAAACAACTCTTTTCCAGGGAATCCGCGGCGGGCATCAGGCGCCCGACCACGGTGTAGCCGCCTTCGCCGTCCAGAATTTCTCCGACTTTCAGGTCTCGCTTGGCGAGCGCAACGGCGTCCGCGCGCCATCCGGTCGCGCAGCCCGTCGGCTCGCGGCGCAGGCCGACCGAGGCCACGGAGATGCCGACCTCGAGCCCGATCAGGTGCCAGCGCTTGTAGAGCGTGAAGTAGCGGCCGCTCGGATCAGTGTGCGCGTTGTACTCCTCGAAGCAGTTGCGGATGTACTC
>DASQYN010000617.1:0-2253 GCA_035639215.1 Burkholderiales bacterium | reverse complement strand
CTCGCCTCGGTGCTGATGCGCGGCCTGGTGCGCGACCAGCGCCTGGTGCGGCTGCGCGTCACCGTGCGCGACGTGTCGGGCAGCCTCGCCAAGGTCGCGGGGCTGATCGCCGAGGCGGGCGGCAACATCGTCGAGGTGCAGCACCAGCGCATCTTCGGCACCGCCTCCGCGCGCGCCACCGATATCGAGTTCCTGATCGAGACGCGCGACCGCGAGCACAGCGAGGCGCTGGTGCGCTTGCTCGAGGAAGGCGGAATCAAGGTCTCCGTTTCCTAGCGGCTTTCCCGAGCTGCTCGTCGGTGGCGCCGCGGCGCGCTTCCTCCGCCTCGTCGAGCCCCGCCCCCAGTCCGGCGTCTTCCGGCCCCACCACCCGATCGAAGCCGCGATCGGCGTTCACCCCCAGGTCCGGCTCGGGACCGCCGGTGAGGTGCTCGCCGGTGCCTTCGGCGTCGCTCGTGTCGTCCATCTCGCGGTCGCCGACATTCTTCCCCGCCTCGATCCTTTTCGTCGTGCCGGCTTCCATGTCCTCGTTGGTGCCGCGGTCGAGATGCAAGGCGTCCTCGGGAACGACGCCCGGGCCGGCCATGTCCTGGCCGCTGTCGGAGGTGTCACTCGGCCCGAGCGAGCCGAGGTCGTGGCCCTTCAGCGTCTTGCGTCCGCGCTGCGGGGGGAGGTTGTCCGGATCGAGTGTGCTGCCTGCCATGGAAATCTCCTTGCGAGTGTCCTGGCTCCTCGCAAGGTCCATTCCAAGGCGATTAACCCCATTCCGCGAAGGCCATGCCGCATCCTGTGCCGGCGGGCGTACGGTAGAGCGGGACGTACTCCTGCCACTTCGTGCGCAGGCCCTCGGCCGCGCCGGCGGTGACGATCCAGTTGCGGATCTCGGAGCTGCCCGAGTTGAGCTTCGCCGCCGGAATCGCGGCAAACCCGGCCTCGTCTCCCTCTCTGCAAAGGGAAAGCAGGTTGCGGTCGAGCTCTTCGTCTACGGTGAAGTGGCTCAGGCCGCCGGAGGCGATCACCCCTATCCGCTTCTTTGGAGAAAAAGTCTCTATGGCCTCGCGCAACGCGCGACCGAGCGCGTAGCAGCGCGCAGGTCGCGGCTGGTTCGGCGGATAGTAAGTGTTGACGACGAGCGGCACGATGGGCAGCGCGGTGCCGCCGCCGAGGAGCCTGCGGTGCACGAAGCCGAACGCGTGCCCCTCGCCGCGCTGGCGGGGCAGCGATTTGCCGTAGGCGATGTCGAACTCGCGGTCTACGAAACACTCGATCAAATGCAGTGCCAGCTCGCTTGCGACCGGATACGCGCGCCGCTGCGAGGGTTCGTAATACTGGGAGCGAGCGCGCCGCCAGTAGTCAGGCATGTTCTCCGGAGGGTCCATCGGCGCGTTCTCGATCGTCGCGCCGCAGTAGACGAGGAACGCCGGCTGGTTGTCCTCGAGATACTGCTCGCGCTGATCGTCGCCGACGATGACCAGCGCGTCGAGCCTCGCCGCGGCGATCGCTTGCGCGAGGCGATCGACGTGTCGCTCGCAGGCGGTGATGCGTTCGGCGAGCTTTTCGCGAGTGATTTCCCTCTCCAGACTCGCTGGCGCCCTGGCCAGCAGATCCTGGTAGGAAACCTTCCGGCCGTCACGGTCGAGGTGCCCCTGGTACATCTCGTCGCGCCGCGCATGGCCGCCCATGTCCTCCACCGGGCTGTTCAGCGCCGGACTGTGCGAGCTGCCGAAGGCGGCGACCAGCTGCGCCATCAGGCGGGGCGGGGTTTCCTTACCCCCAATTCACGCACGATCAGTGCCGCGCCGAGGCCCAGGCCGACCACGTCGGTGAGGTAGGCGCCGCGGAACATGTCCGCGGGGATGAGGGTCAAGACGCCGGCGACGAGGTAGAGCAGCCGCCCCCCGGCCCCGAGCGGCCGGTAGAAGAAGCCCACCACGCCGATCGTGCCGAGCCAGATGCCCAGTGCGGCGGTGATCG
Organism: Burkholderiales bacterium; assembly: GCA_035639215.1. Taxonomy (GTDB): domain Bacteria; phylum Pseudomonadota; class Gammaproteobacteria; order Burkholderiales; family SG8-39; genus SCGC-AG-212-J23. The sequence goes on along the minus strand of DASQYN010000617.1, from coordinate 279 downwards.
CCGCCCAGGCGACGACCAGCGGCTCGCCATGCATGAGGAGCGAGGGCGAGAAGACGAAAAGGAAGGGCACGATGTAGGCGCTCCAACCGATGCGCGCCGCCGTCCACCCGGTGCGGTTGGGATCGGCGCCGCCGATGTTCGCCGCGGCGAACGCCGCGAGCGCGACCGGCGGCGTGACCATCGACATGATCCCGAAATAGAGCACGAACATGTGCGCCGCCATCGGCGTGATGCCGACCTTGACGAGCGCCGGCGCGATGAGCGTCGCCATGATGATGT
>DASQYN010000616.1:0-3456 GCA_035639215.1 Burkholderiales bacterium | reverse complement strand
CCGACATGTGGAAGCCGAAGGTGCCGTCGCCGAGAAGCGCCACTACGCGCGATCCAGGTGCGGCGAGCTTCGCCGCGGCGGCGAAGGGCAGGGCCGAGCCGATCGACCCGGCAGGGCCGTTGATGATGCGCCGCGGCGCTTCCAGGCACGCCTGCGCCCATTGCCCGAACTCACCCCCGTCGCACACGAGGATTGCGTCGGGCGAAGCGAGGAGCGGCGCGACCGCGCGGCAGAGGAGCTCTGGGTGGAGCGCGCCATCCGGATTGTCGGGTAGCGACTTCCATTCCGCGGGACGATAGCGGAGCGCGTCGTGCACTTCGCCACGCCAGCCGCTTTTCGGCCACTGCACTTTTCTTGCGCGGTCGACGAGGCCGAGAGGCGTATCGAGCTGGAAAACCTTGCACGCCGGGTCGAAGGCACGGCCGAACTTGAGCGTGAAGTCGGCGCGCTTCCCGGCAAGCAGGACGGCATCGGCGCGCAGCAGGATCTGCGCGAGGCGACCGAGGCTCGGGTCGTTCACGCCGCGAGGGCTTTCCATGGCGATCACCGGGATGCCGGCAATCTCTTCCAGCTCCGCAGGACGGATGCGCCCGGTGAGGATGAGCGGGTGCTTCGCGTCGGCCAGGGCGGAAAGGGCGGCATCGGCATTCGCCGGATCCGGCTTTTCCACGGAGACAAAAGCTGACTGCGGCGGAAGCGGCGCCTCGGTAAAAGCGTCGAGGACGTCGTTCGGCACGCTCAAGTGCACCGGGCCGGGGCGGCCGCTTCGCGCTTCGCGCATCGCGCGCGCCACGTCCTCGCCGAGGGTATCGGCCGACCGGGCGGTCCACGAGAGCTTGGCGAGCGGCGCGGCGACCTCCGCCTGGCGCATCTCCTGGAAGGCGCCGCGGCCCAGCTCGCCGAGCGGTGCATGGCCCGAAATGAGCACGAGCGGCGAATCGGCCGCGAGCGCGGTGTAGAGCGCCGATACGGCGTTGGCATGGCCGGGACCGCCGGTGACGAGCGCTATGCCGGGCTCGCCGGTGAGCCGTCCCCAGGCGTCGGCCATGTGCACGGCGGCGGCCTCGTGTCGCACGTGCACGATCGACAGCCGCGCGTCGAGCGCGGCGTCGAACACCGGCATCACATGGTTGCCGGAAAGCGAGAAGAGGGTGCGGGTGCCGCCTGCGGCGAGGCTGCGAGCGAGGAGGTCAGCGCCGCGCAGCCGCACCTCTAGCGGCAGCGCAGATTGCTTTCGACGTCAATCGGCCCGCTGCAGTCGCGATCGGAGATGGTGCGCGTCGGATCGAGCGGGGCGGGGGCCCCGGCGTTCGTCGTCAGGTTGTTGGCCTGCGAAGCGGTCATGCTGTAGCGGCCGAGCGTCATTTCCGGCTCGGTGCTCGCGCAGCCGGCGGCGGCGAGAAGGAGCAGCAGGAAAAACACGGAACGCTTCATGGCGGTCTCCGGAGCTGTTATTGGAGCGCAGTATGCGCCGAATCGCCCGGGCGGGCCCGTGAAAGACTCTTCACTTCAAGTTCTTCAAGTTCATCGCCACCATCTCCAGCTGCATCGTGATGGCGCGGTGCTGGGGCTTGTCCTGCAGCCAGGAAAGCGCCGCGACCACGGCGGTGCCGATCTCGGCCGGCGTCATGCGCGCGGGGTCGGGAAAGAACGCGAGCAGCTCCGGCAGCTTCTCGGTCAGCGCCGCCTCGCGAACGAGAGCGAGGCGCTGACGGATGCCGCCGCGGTCGAGGCTGGTGGGCCAGCGAAGCGTCTCGTTTTCGTTCTTCTCCGCCACGCGCGCTGTATGGCACGTCTCTTGCCCCTTGGCAAGCCATGGATGCCACTCACGTCTACTGCGCCTGCTGCACCGCGGTCAAGCCGGTGCGCTTCGAGCGGCTGGTACCGACGGAGCCGAGCCTGGGGACCAAGGCGCAATGCGCCGAATGCGGCTTCCTCGCCTTCACCATCCTCGACCCCGCGAACGTGTACTGCGACGTGTGCGACCGCATCCAGCCCGCGGTGCTGGAGGAAACGCGGCCCGCCGGCAAGCTCTCCGGCGGCCTCGTGCGGTGCGCGGTGTGCCTGGCGACGCGCGCGCGGCTCTACGGCGCCGCGCCGGAAGCTACAGAATCCGCTCCCCGAATTTCTTCAGCGCCCGCTCGGAAAGGCTGAGCCCCAACCCCGGCTGCTCCTTGAGATGGAGCATGCCGTTCGCGATGCGCGGCGGGTCCTCGTACAGCTCGGCCTGCAGCGGATCGCGCTCCGGATCGGTGAACGACTCGACGATGCACCCCGCCGGGCTGGCCGCGACGATGTGCGCGTGAATGAAGCAGTCGTGGTGCGGCGCCACCTGGACGTGGTTTAGCTCGCACAGCGCGGCGAGCTTCCGCCCCTCGGTGAAGCCGCCCATCATCGTGCAATCGAACTGCAGGATCTGGATCGCCTGCTCTTCCAGGAGCGCGCGGCAGCCGTAGCTCGTCAGCTCGCTCTCGCCCGCCGAGAGCGGAATGCGCGTCTTCTGGGCGAGGAGCCTGAGCTCGCGGCGGTCGTCTGCCCAGCGCACCGGCTCCTCGAGCCAGCGCGGCGCGAGCGGCTCAAGCAGGCCCGCGCCTTCGATCGCCGTCGGCAGATCCCAGCCGCGGTTCACGTCGACCATCAGCTCCCTGTCAGGTCCGATCACCTCGCGAACCAGCGCGAGGCGCTCGATGTCTTCTGCGAGCGCCACTCCTCCGGCCTTGGCCTTGAAGCCGGTGTGGCCTTGCGCTTTCAGCATCTGCATCTCGTCGCGCAGCTCTGACAGCGTCTTTCCATCGCGGTAGTAGGCGCAGGTCACGTAGCAGGGCACGACGCTGCGGTAGCCGCCGAAGAGACGGTAAAGCGGCAGCCCCGCAGCCTTGCCGACCAGGTCCCAGGCGGCGATGTCGACCGCCGCCGAGATGCGGATGATCGCCTCGCGCGTCCATTTCTTCTCGGCGGCGAGGTGCTGCCAGGTGAGCGCGAAGAGCTTCTGGTAGAGCGCCTCGGGCGCGAGCGGATCGGCGCCGACCACGAGCTCGCCGATGCCGCTCTTCAGCGCATGGATCGCCGCCTCGATCGGCGTGTAGCTCGTCGCGATGCCGATGCCCTGTATTCCCTGGTCGGTGTGCAGGCGCACCAGGATCTCGTTCGCCCTCGGTACGACGAAATGGCTGACCCAGTGCGGCCGGTCCTCGTCGGGCGCGCGCAGCACGTACGCTTCCAGTCGCGTGATTTTCATAACGGCGGGAAGCATATACTTCCCTCGTGATAAGAAGGACAGCGGTTTACAGCTCGTCGCGACGCGCGGCGCCCGCGCCGCCGCCGGCGCCTGCGCCTGAGCCGAAGAAGCGTCGGCTTCGCTTCCGCATCCCGCTGGTATGGGTGCTCGGGGTGGCCGTCGCCGGCCTCGCGGTCGCGATGCTGGTCGTTCCCCGCGGCATGATGCCGGACGAGGTC
>DASQYN010000615.1:0-5523 GCA_035639215.1 Burkholderiales bacterium | reverse complement strand
CGCGAGCGCTTCGGCTTCCATGCGCGAAGGCGTGGCGAGCGCGCCGAGCCCGTCGGTGATGCGCACCCGGCACGTCGTGCAGCGGGCCCGCCCGCCGCACACCGAGGCGTGCGGCACGCCCTCGTCGCGCAGCGCCTCGAGGATCGAGCGGCCGATCGGCGCGCTGATCACGCGCCCCGAGGAATGGCGAAGCTCGTAGGTGCCGCCCAGCCGAAAGCGCAGCCAGCGCGCGAGCAGCGTCGCTGCGAGCAGGCACCAGAAGGCCCAGATGAGCCCCTCGCGCCAGGCGACGAGCAGCGCGCGATCCTGGTTCGTCATCGCCGCGAGGTCGGGGATGTACGACTGCATGCCGACGCTGTCGATGATCGGCTTCAGCTCGCTGCCCGCGGCGGCGAAGCCGGCGAGCGCCATGGCGGGGATGAGCAGCGCCGCAGCGAACGCCGCCGGCTGTGCCGCCGGATACCAGCGCTGCAGGCGCAGCCAGTAATGCAGGCCGAAGGCGAGATGCAGCCAGACGACGACGAGCAGCAGCGACTGGCGCGTCGCCGCCCAGGTGTCGGACCAGAGCAGGCCGACGATTCGCTCGTAGCCGATGGTGTGCCCGAGCAGCAGCCAGCTGAAGCGCGTGCCGACGATGTGCGGGATGAGCATCGGCGGGATCGCCAGCCCGAGCACGAGTTGCGCGGCTTCCCAAACCGGCATGCGCAGCGTGGTGCGCCGGTAGAGCGAGAGCAGCGCGAGCGCGAAGTGCACGAGCAGCGCGCCGTAGAGCAGCACCGTGCCGGCGGGCGAGCGCCACCAGCGGGCGAGCACCACGCGCACGCCGTCCATCGCATCGATCGACACCACGCCGAGCGAGTGGTTGAGGAAATGCGGCACGACGAAGCAGGCGATCAACAGGCCGGTGATCAGCCTCAGCCGGCGCTCAAGCTTGCGCATTCAGTTAAAAAAGGGGTCAGAGCAATTTTCCCGTAACAAGCAGGCGCGTCGAGAGCGTGCTGCCGGAAAACTGCTCTGACCCCTTTTCGTCTCAGCCCTTGAGCTGCAGCGACTTGTACTCGAGGAACTCTTCCAGCCCGTAGACGCCGGCCTCGCGGCCGTGGCCCGACTGCTTGAAGCCGCCGAAGGGCGCGTTCATGTTGAAGGCGCCGCCGTTCACGTCGACCTGGCCGGCGCGCAGGCGCCGCGCGACGCGCTGCGCGCGCGCCTCGTCCTTGGACCACACGGCGCCGGCCAGGCCGTACACCGTGTCGTTGGCGACGCGCACCGCTTCTTCCTCGTCCTTGAACGGGATGATGGAGAGCACCGGGCCGAAGATCTCTTCCTGCGCGATGGTCATGCCGTTCTTCACCCGGCCGAAGACCGTCGGCCGGACGAAGTAGCCGCCGCTCGGCACGCCGGCCGGCGGCTCGATACCGCCCGCCACGAGCTCCGCCCCTTCGTCGAGACCTTTCTTGATATAGCCCCTCACGCGCTCGAGCTGCGCCTGCGACGAGAGCGGCCCGAGCTTGGTGGTCTCGGCGAGCGGATCGCCGACGGTGAAGCCGGCCGCCACCTCGGCGGCCAGCTTGGCCGCTTCGGGATAAAGCTTCTCGGGAACCAGCATCCGGGTAAGCGCGGTGCAGGTCTGCCCGGAGTTGAGGTAGCAGCCGTTGACCGTGCTCTTCACCGCCTGCCCGAGATCGGCGTCGTCGAGGATCACCGAGGCGCTCTTGCCGCCGAGCTCCAGGGCGACTCTTTTTATCGACTGGGAAGCCAATTCGGAAATGCGCTTGCCGGCGCGCGTCGAGCCGGTGAAGGAAATCATGTCGACCAGCGAATGGCGCACCAGCGCTTCGCCGGCCTGCGGGCCGTAGCCGGTCACGAGGTTGAACGCGCCTTTCGGCAGGCCCGCCTGCTCGATCACCTCGGCGAGGACGAAGGCGTTGAAGGGCGCCACCTCCGAGGGCTTGAGCACGACGGTGCAGCCGGCGCCGAGCGCCGCCGCGACCTTGAGCGTGATCTGGTGGAGCGGGTAGTTCCACGGCGTGATCGCGCCGACGACGCCGGCCGGCTCGCGCACCACGAGCGAATTTCCCACGCGGTTCTCGAAAGAATATTCCCTGACGATCCGCGCGTAGTTGGCGAAGTTGGCGATCGGCAGCCCGACCTGGATGCGGCTCGCCATCTTGAGCGGCATGCCGACCTCCTGCGCGATCAGCCTTGCCAGCTCGTCGCTGCGCGCCTTGAGCCCCGCGGAGATCTTTTCCAGCGCCTGCGCGCGCTCTGCGGCCGAGGTCGCGCTCCACGGCTCGAACGCGGCGCGCGCGGCCTTTGCCGCGGCGTCCACGTCCTTCTCGTCGCCCGCCGGGACGCGGCCCATCACCTCGCCGGTGCCGGCGTTGTGCACGTCGATCGTCGCGCGGCCCGAGGGCGCGCGCCATTCGCCACCTATGAAGAACTTATCGCGATTGAGCATGGAGGAATTGTAAGCTTCAGGCCGCAGACCGGACGCACAATCCATAGAGGCGCTGGCCGAGTCGGCCGAGTCGGCCGGGCGTCCGGCTATACTCGACGCAAGCTCACCGTTTCGGGGGAATTCCCATGTCGCGCAAGGCCCGGGCCGTCGTCTGCCGGGAGCACAACCAGCCGGTGCTCGTCGAAGAGATCTCGGTCGACGCGCCGAAGCCCGGCGAGGCGACCGTGCGCCTGGGCGCGTGCGGCGTCTGCCACTCCGATCTCTCCGCGGTGACCGGCACGATCGCGCTGCCGCTGCCGCTCGTGCTCGGCCACGAAGGCGCGGGCGTGGTCGAGGAGGTGGGCGAAGGCGTCGACGGTCTCGCCAAAGGCGATCACGTCGCCTTCTCGTTCATCTACATGTGCGGCAAGTGCCGCTTCTGCCTCTCCGGCCGGCCGGTGCTGTGCGTCGAGCAGGGCCGCGCCCTTACCACGCCGCTCGAGGGCACGCCGCGGGTGCACGACGCCGCCGGCAAGGCGCTCAACATCTTCTCCGGCTGCGGCGCGATGGCTCAGTACGCCACCGTCTCGGCCGAGAACCTGATCAAGATCGATCCGCAGATCCCGCTCGAATGCGCCGCGCTGGTCGGCTGCGGCGTGACCACCGGCGTCGGCGCGGTGTTCAACACCGCCAAGGTGGTGCCGGGCGCGAGCGTCGCGGTCTTCGGCTGCGGCGGCGTCGGCCTCTCGGCGATCCAGGGCGCGCGCATCGCCGGCGCCGGCCGCATCGTCGCGGTCGACACGCTCGAGGCGAAGCTCGCCATGGCCCGGCAGTTCGGCGCGACCGACACGCTGCTCGCGCGGCCCGGCGAGGACCTCGTCAAGCCGCTGAAGAAGATGACCGGCGGCGGCCCCGACTACGCCTTCGAGTGCGTCGGCTCCGGCGAGCTCGCCTCGCTCGCCTACCGCGCCATCGCCCGCGGCGGCCTCGCCGTGGTCGTCGGTGTGGCGAAGCCGAGCGACAACACCTCGATCCGCAGCATGACCATGGTGTTCGAGGAGAAGACGCTCACCGGCAGCTATTTCGGCTCGTGCGTGCCGCACATCGACTTCCCGCGCATGTTCGCGCTCTATCTCAAGGGCGAGCTCAAGCTCGCGGAGCTGATCACGCGTCGCTATTCGGTCGACGAAGCGCCGCAGGCCTTCGCCGACCTGCAGTCGGGCCGCAATGCGCGTGGCGTGATCGTGTTCTGATGCGCGCTCCCTAGATGGCGGCGAGGATCCTGGTCGTCGATGACCAGCGCGCCAACGTGGAGATGCTCGCCGGCGTGCTCGAGGGGCGCGGCTACGCGGTGAGCAGGGCGTTCGGCGCCGAGGCGGCGCTCGAGCAGGTGCGGCAGGCGCCGCCCGATCTGGTCATCTCCGACATCCTCATGCCCGGCATGGACGGCTACGAGCTGTGCCGGCGCGTGCGCAGCGCGCCGGAGACGGCGCTGCTGCCGATCATCCTCGTCACTTCCGTCGGCGCCGAGCAGAACGAGCGGGTCAAGGGCCTCGAGGCCGGCGCCGACGACTTCCTCTCGAAGCCCGTCTACTGGGAGGAGCTGTTCGCGCGCGTCGGCTCGCTGCTGCGCGTCAAGGCGCTGCAGGACGAGCTGAAGGAGGTGAACGCAAAGCTCGAGCAGCGCGTCCGCGAGCAGGTGGCGCAGCTGCAGCGCCTGTCGCGGCTGAAGCGCTTCTTCTCCAAGCCGGTGGCCGAGGCGATCGTCGCCGGCGGCGAGGAGATGCTGAAGCCGCATCGGCGCGAGATCACCGCGGTGTTCCTCGACCTGCGCGGCTTCACCGCCTTCACCGACCGCGCCGATCCGGACGAGGTGATGGAGCTGCTGCGCGCCTACCACGTGACGCTCGGCGTCACGGTCGACCAGTTCGGCGGCACGCTCGAGCATTTCGCCGGCGACGGCATCATGATCTTCTTCAGCGACCCGCTGCCGGTCGACCAGCCGGCCGAGCGCGCCGTGCGCATGGCGCTCGCGCTGCAGGAGGCCTTCACGCCGATCTCGGCCGCCTGGGCGAAGCTCGGCCACCGCGTCGGCCTCGGCATCGGCATCGCGCAGGGCGAGGCGACGCTCGGCGTGATCGGCTTCGAGCAGCGCTGGGAGTACGCGGCGATCGGCAACGTGCCGAACCTGGCGGCGCGGCTCTGCGGCGTCGCCCAGGCGGGCGAGATCGTCCTCGACGCCCAGACCGAGCAGGAGATCGCCCCGATTGCCGACACCGAGCCGCTAGGGCCGCTTACCCTGCGCGGCTTCCAGCAGCCGATCGTGGCCTTTCGACTGCGCGCGCTGCGGAGTCGCTAGGCGCTCGGTAGAGAAAGGGGCGGGCAGCACCAGAGCTACTGCCCGCCCGAAAGCTGCGCCGTTCGGGAAGCGCCCTGCGTCCTCCCGCACGAGGAATGAGCATGGACCGCGGCAAAACACCGCGCCGGCGGCGCTGGAGGAGTTGGGCGCTTGGCGCGGCGTGAAGTTTCGAGGCGGTCCATGCGCACACGGTAGCCCGCGCGCGGGCCGCCGGAAACGCCGTCTTACGCTCGCGCGCTGTGACGGATTACCAGCGCGGCGGCGGCTTGCGCACGATCACGAGCTGGCCGTTCTCCTTGCGCACGTAGCCGCCGTCGTTCAGGTCGGAGAAGATGCGGCTGATCATCTCGCGCGAGGCGCCGACTCGCGAGGCGATTTCCTTGTGCGTGAGCGCTTCGTGCACCACCATCCGCCCATCCCTTTCCTCGGCGAGCTCGAGGAGCAGCCGCGCCACGCGGCCGTAGACATCCATGAGCGCGAGGCTCTTCACGTTCTCGGTGAGGGCGCGCACCCGATGCGCGAGCTTGCGCACCATGTGCAGCGCGAACTCGGGCTGGCGCTCCACGAGCGCGAGCAGCTCGCCGCGCTTCACCACGGCGCAGCGCGTGTCCTCGAGCGCCATGACGGAGGCGGAGCGCGGCCCGCCGTCGAGCGTCACCTCGCCGAAGTACTCGCCGGGGCCGAGCTGGTTGAGCGTCACCTCCTTGCCCTGCGCGTCGGAGAGGAA
>DASQYN010000614.1:0-13489 GCA_035639215.1 Burkholderiales bacterium | reverse complement strand
CGACTCTCCACGTATGCGAGCACCGCTTCCGCGCCGCCGCCGTTGAACACCAGGCTGTAGCCGAGGCCCTGCAGCCCGTCATCGGTGGCGATCCGGGCGACGACCACCTTGTGCTCCGGGTACTGCAACGCCATGGGCCTGGGAGTGGGGACGGTGAGCAGAGCGGTGTCGATCGCGCTAATTTTCATGGCCTGATGCTTGCTCCAAGGGCGTTACCACGTTTAAGGAGGATTCATGAAACTACTCGCCATTCTCGCAGCGTCCCTCGCCCTTGCGCTCGCCGGCTGCAACCGCGATCAGAATGCCGGCTCCGGCAGCTCGAGCTCCTACAAGAGCCCGTCCTCGTCGTCCTCGGGCGCGAGCGGCAAGAGCTCTTCCGGGGCGGCGTCCGGCTCGACCTCGTCGCCGAGCGGCAGCACCAGCTCGCCGTCCAAGAGCTCGAGCAGCAGCAAGTAAGGCCGAGGCAGCCTGATTCACGGCGCCCGCACACGTCGGCTTCGCCCGACGTGTGCGGATCCGCCGCAAGTGTCGTAGTAATGCCTACGGCAGATTCAGGACGCAGCCACGCGCCTTCCGCGTATAAAGGAGGGCATGAAAAGCTGCGAAATATTCCACGTGCCTCATAAGAAGAGCTTCCGCTGGAAATGGCGGCACACCGCCGCCGACGGCCGCACCGTCGAATCCAGGGAAAGCTACGCGCTCTACTACGAGTGCTTCAGCGCCGCGCGTGAAGCGGGGTACGAGCCCCGCCGCCAGCGCGCTCCCGAAACCGCCTAACAACTAGCGACCCAGGATCTCCCGCCGCCGGGCGCGGATGCGCGCCTCGACGACGCGCGAGCTCGCGCCTTCGCCGCCGAGGTAGGCCTGCTGCACGGCGGCGTCGCCGAGCAGCCGCGCGGCCTCGCCGGCGACGGCGATGCGGCCGTTCTCGAGCACGTAGCCGCGATCGGCGATGGCGAGCGCGGCGCGCGCGTTCTGCTCGACGATGAGCACCGTGCCGCCCGCCTCGCGCACGCGGCGGATCTCCCTCATCACCGTCTCGACGAGGAGCGGCGCGAGGCCCAGGCTCGGCTCGTCGAGAAGGAGCAGGCGCGGCCGCGACATGCCGGCGCGGGCGATGGCGAGCATCTGCTGCTCGCCGCCCGAAAGCGTCTGCGCCGCCTGGCCGCGCCGCTCGGCGAGGCGGGGAAAGAGGCGGAATTGCTCGGCGAGCCGCTCGGCCGCCCCGGCGGCGTGAACGTAGGCGCCCATGCGCAGGTTCTCCTCGACGCTCATCGTGCCGAAGAGCTGCCGACGCTCGGGCACCTGCGCGATGCCGGCGCGAACGATCGCGGGGGTGCCGAGATGGCCGATCTCGCGCTCGTCCAGCCTGATCGATCCGGAAGCAAGCCGAACCAGGCCCATGATCGTGTTCAGGAGTGTGCTCTTACCCGCGCCGTTGGCGCCGAGCAGCGCCACCACCTCGCCGCGGCGCACCTCGAGCGAGACCTCGTGCAGCACCGGCAGGCGCTCGTAGCCGCTCGAGACCCGCTCAAGCCGCAGCATGTTCCTCGATCCCGAGGTACGCCTCGATCACCGCGGGCTCGCGGCGGATGTCGTCCGGCGCGCCGTCGGCGATCTTCTCGCCGTGGTGCATCACCACCACGTGCTCGGCGAGCCCCATGACGAGGCGCATGTCGTGCTCGACGAGGAGCACGGTGGCGCCGAGGCCGGCGATGCGCAGCACCAGCTCGCCGAGGCGCTCGGTCTCCGCGTCGTTCAGCCCCGAGGCCGGCTCGTCCATGAGGACCAGCCGCGGCTCGAGGGCGAGCGTGCGCGCGAGCTCCACCAGCCGCTGGTGGCCGAAGGCGAGCGCGGCGGGACGCAGCGCCCCGGCGCCGCGCAGGCCGACGAAGGCGAGCGCGTCGCTCGCCCTTTCCCGGCGCTGCCTTTCGCCCGCGGCATGCCGGTGCGCGCCGCACATCACGTTCTCCAGCACGCTCAGGTTGTCGAACAGCTGCAGGTTCTGAAAGGTGCGGCCGACGCCGAGCGCGGCGATCTCGTTCGGCAGCAGCCTGTCGATCGGCCGGCCGTCGAGCAGCACCCGGCCGGAATCGAGGGGCTGGAAGCCGCCGATCATGTTGAACAGCGTAGTCTTGCCGGCGCCGTTCGGCCCGATCAGCGCGCTGATCGAGCCGGCGGCGACGCTGAACGAGACGTCGCTCACGGCGCGCAGGTTGCCGAACGAGCGGCAGACGCTCTGTATCTCGAGCCTCGCCGGCCGATCCCGGGCGGGGAGGGCGGCCAGGTCGGGTTCCGCCACGGTCACGCGCGGCGCCGCTTCGCGCGCGAGCAGCCGGTCGAAAGCGAACGAGAGAAAGCCGGCGAAGCCGCGGCGGAAGGCGATCAGCACGATCACCGTGAGCGCGCCCATGATCACGCCCTCCCAGAGCGGCAGCGACAGCCCGCGCAGCAGCTCGCGCACCCCGGTGACCAGCGCCGCGCCGACGACGCCGCCCCACACGGTGGTCAGCCCGCCGACGATCACCGCGGTGATGAAGTTCAGGCTGAAGGCGAAGCCGAAGACGTTCGGGTCCATCGCGCGCAGGTAGTGCACCGCCAGGCTGCCGCAGACGCTCGCCATGCCCGCCGAGAGGACGAACATCTGCAGCTTGTAGCGGCGGATGTCGATGCCGACGGAAAGCGCCGCGGTCTCGCTCGCCGCCAGCGCCTTCAGCGCACGGCCGATGCGCGAGCCGTCGATCGCGAGGCCGATCGCGACGAAGGCGAGCACGATCGTCCACACCGCGTAGTAGAAGGCGAGGTCGCTCGCCAGCGGCAGGCCGAAGAGCGCGAGCTTCGGCACGCCGTAGGTGCCGAGCGCGCCGCCCGTGAAGGACGACTCCATGGCGAGCACCACCAGGATGAGGTGCAGCGCGAGCGACGCCATGGCGAGCACGAAGCCGCGCAGCTTGAGGATCGGCGCGCCGATCGCCCAGGCGAGCGCCATTGCCGCGGCGGCGCCGGCGAGCAGCGCCGCCAGCGGATCCCAGCGCTGCTGCACGCAGAGGATGGCGCTCGCGTAGCCGCCGACCATGCAGAAGCCGGCCTGGCCGAGCGCGAGCTGGTGTGCGTAGCCGAGGAGCAGCACGAAGCCGACGGTGCCGGCGGCGAGCGCGCCGGTGATGATGCCGACGCCGAGCGGATAGCTGCCGCGAATCAGCCACGGGTAAAGCGCCACCAGGGCAATGAACCCGATGAGTGCGGCCCGCTGCTTCATCGCGAGGCGAGCGCCGCCCGGCCGAACACGAACACGCCGCCGCGCACCAGCAGATAGGCGAGCAGCACTCCGTACACCATCGCGTCCTTGTATCCCGAGGAGACGTAGCCCGCGGCGAAGGACTCGAGCGCGCCGATGCCGAGGCCGCCCAGCACCGCCACGAGCGGCGAGCGGAAGCTGCCGAGGATCGCGCCGACGAAGCCTTTCAGCCCGTAGGCGATGCCGGCATCCCAGCTCGCGAGCACGATCGGCGTGATGACCGCGCCGGCGAGCGCGCCGCTGGCGCCGGCGACGGTGAAGACCGCGAGGGCCAGCCGCTCGGCGTCGACGCCCATCAGCCGCGCCGCGTGCAGGTTGATCGAGCAGGCGCGCACCGCGCGCCCCGGTGCCGTGTGCATCAGGAAGCCGAAGCTCGCGGCGAGCATCAGCGCAGTCGTCCCCCAGACCCACAGGCTTTGCAGCGGCACCACCGCGCCGGCGACCTGGAACACGTCGTCGCCGCTGAAGCCCGGCATGGAGAGCGGGTCCTTGCCGAAGGCGATCAGCGCCAGGCCGCGCAGCACCACCGCCACCCCGAGGGTGATCGTGATCTGGATGAAGTCGGGCGCCGTGCGCACCGGCGCGAGCGTGAGGCGCTCCTGCGCCGCGCCGAGCAGCGCGCCGGCGAGCGTGGCGCCCAGGATGGCGAGCGGAAGCGGCACCTGCTCGCTGAAAAGCCAGGCGCCGACCATCCCGCCCAGCATCACGTACTCGCCCTGCGCGAAGTTGACGACGCCGGAGACGTTCGCGCATAGCACGAAGCCGAGCGCGACGAGCGCGTAGACGCAGCCGGTCGTCAGCCCCGGCAGGAGGAGCTGGACGAAGACGGAGAAATCCACGCGGCCCGCTTACGGCGCCGGGACCGGCTTCCCGTTCTTCAGCTGCCCCATGATGATCGAGCGGTAGTTCTGCCCGGTGTGGTCGTCCTTGGTGTAGGTCACCGGACCGTTCACCGCGGGCAGGTCCCTGATGCGCTCGAGCGCGTCGCGCAGCCCCTGCCGGCTGCCGTCGGAGTTCTTCACCGCGTACTCGGTGATGAGGCCGACGTCGAAGCCGAAGGTGTTGAAGTACACCGGCGTGCGGCCGATCGCCTTCTCCATCTCCGTGTAGAGCTTGGCGTCCGCCGCGTGGGCGCCGCCGAAGACGCCGGTCTGCATCGGCGTCATCAGCCCGTCGGCCGCCGCCGGCGAGCCGATCGCGTCGAAGAAGGCCTTGCTGATCGCCGCCTGCGTGACGACGAGCGGCTGCTTCAGCCCCATCTGGTGGATCGCGCGCCAGGTGAGGATCGCGGCGCGGCCGCTGCCGCCGTCGTAGATCAGGTCCGGCTTCGCCGAGCGGATGCGCGTCAGCTGCGCGTTGAAGTTCGTATCCTCGACGTTGAAAGTCTCCGCCGCGACGATGGTCAGGCCGTGCTTCGGCGCGAGCTCCTTCAGGTTGACGATCTCGGCCTGGCCGAAGGCGTCGGCCGAGTTGAGCGAGGCGATGCGCTGGTAGCCCTTCTTCTGCGCGTACTGGGAGAGCACGGTCATGAAGTCGCGCACCGCCGGCGCCACCTTGAAGAGCCAGGGATCGGCCGGGACGCCGATCGCGTCGGCCGCGCCGCCGGCGATGATCGGCACCTTGAACTCGGAGGCGAGCGACTTCACCGCCATCACCGAGTTCGAGGGGATGAAGAGATAGACGAGCTGCACGCTGGGGTCGCCGGCGATGCGGCGGAAGGCGTTCGACGCGCTCACCGGATTGGTCTCGTCGTCGAGCGTCTGCACGACGATCTTGCGCCCGGGCAGGCCGCGCGCCTTCTGCCACGCCTCCCAGCCGTCGATCGTGTCCTTCGCCGCCGCGGCGAAGCCGCCGGAGAGCGAGGCGACGACGCCGATCTTGAAGTCCTGCTGAGCCTGGGCCACGAAAGCGACCGCGGCCAGCAACATTCCCCCTAGCACCGACAGCATTGTTTTCACGACGTTTCCTCCTCAAGGATGGTCGATTGAACCGCGCCGCGCACCCGGTCGAGCACGCGGCCCGCATCCGCCGGCGCCGCATCGCCGCGCCAGGCGACGTGACCGTCGGGGCGCACGAGCACGAGCGGCTTCTCGTAGAGCGCGGCGATGCCGGGATCGGCGATGCGCGCGATGGCGAGCGGCATGCCGCGGCGTTTCGCCTCTGCGTCGAAAGCTCCGGAATCGACGCCGCGCCACTGCAGCAGCGTGAAGCCCCTGCCGAACAGATCGAGCGTCGAGCGCCCCTCGGCGAGCCAGGCATGCGGCGCGCGGCCGCCCGGATGGCTCGACTGCACGTAGTGGCGCGAATCGTCCGGCTCGGGCGGCGGTGCACCGTCGGCGATGCAAATCGGCGAGCCGTCGTAGCGGTAGCCGAGGTGCGTGTTGAGCGGATTGTCCCAGGCGTTGCGCATCGACACGGCGAGCTTCCTGCCGAGCTCTGCCCTCAGCTGGGCGCCCTCGTGCGAATGATCATGAATTTCCGCAAACTGGCGTCGCGGCGTGATGCGCTCGAAGTTCTTCATCGCCTCCTGGCAGGCGCGCAGGCCGGCCGGACGGCGCTCGGCTTCGTAGCTCGCGAGAAGCGGCTCGCCGCCCCAGCCTTCGTGCACGGCGGCGAGCTTCCAGCCGAGGTCCACCGCGTCGCCGATGCCAGTGTTCATGCCGAGGCCGCCGTTCGGCGGCATGACGTGCACCGCGTCGCCGGCGAGGAACACCCGTTTCGAGCCGTACCGTTGCGCCACCATGTTGCGCCGGACCCAGGTGCCGACGGTGAGGATCTCGAACGCGAAGTCGCGTCCCACGGCGCGGCGCACCGCCTCGGCGGGGTCGCTCATTTTCTCCAGCGAGCCCTGCTCGTAGATCATCAGCCGCCAGCGCTCGGCGCCATCGGCTGCAGTGAGGCTCGCCCACGGCCCTTCGCTGCCGATCACCACGTAGCGCCCGGCGTCGCCCTTGTCGTGCAGCGAGGCGAGCGCCTTCGTGCGGAACATGACGTTGACCGAGCGATTGAGGAACGCGTCGCCCTGCATCTCGATGCCGAGCTGCTTGCGCACGCCGCTCGAGAAGCCGTCGCAGCCGACGAGATACCTTGCTTCGATCCGCTCGATGCGCCCCTCGTGCTCGAGCTCGCAGTTCACCGCGTCGCGGTTTTCGGAGAACCCGGCCAGGCGGGTGTGGTAGCGCAAAGTGACGCTCGGAAAGCTGCGCGCGCGCTCGGCGAGAATCGGATCGAAGACGAATTGCGGGCAATGCGCGAAGTTTTCCGGGCTCTGCGCGATCGGCGGCGTGCGCGCGATCGAGGGCATGGCAATGCGCGCCAGCTCATAGCCTGCGAGCGTCGTGACGAAGACGTTGTCGAACGGGAAGTCGCGCGGAAAGCCCCAGTCGCGCACCTGCCGCGCGATGCCCCAGCGGCGGCAGAACTCCAGCGTGCGGATGCCGGTGGCGAACATCTTCGCCTCGACCACCTCGCCGTCGCCCTGCTCGACCAGCATGCACGGGACGCCGCGCCAGCCGAGCTCGATGGCGAGCGACAGGCCGACCGGACCCCCGCCGACGATGAGAACTGGGATCAAAGCTTCAAGGCCGGAATCAAAGCTTCAGCGGCTCGCCATCCAGGTCTTCTGCGCGCTCGACGCGGATCAGCACGGCGAAGCCCTTCTTCTGGGGGTCGCGGTCCTTCTCGGGCGGGATCAGCTTCGCCCAGACGCGGTCGTAGACCTCGCCCGACTTGTGAACCTTGGCGATGCCGTAGAAGCGGGCGATGCCGCCCTTCGGCAGGAGGCCGGCCTCGCGCAGCGCCGGCTTCCTCAGGAAGACGGTGACCTTCGTCCCGTCGCGCAGCTGGGCGTTGGTCGAGCCCTTGCCGCGCTCCCAGAGCGCGAGATGCTGCTCGTCGTAGACCATCGTGCTGCCGCGCGGGCTGATCTGCGCATAGCCGTCGGGAAGCGCGACGCCGACCAGGCAGACGTTGGCCGGAAACGCGGTGTCGATGTGCTCGTGGAGGACCTTGGGGATCATGAGAGCTCGCGGCGGACCATCGCCGCGCCTTTCGCTAGGGAAACCAGCTTGCCGAAAGCCGCGTCGCGCGGCAGGTACTTCATGCCGCAGTCGGGCGCGACGACCAGCTTGTCGGCCGGAACGTGCTCGAGCGCCGCGCGGATGCGCTGCGCCACTGCTTCGGGCGTCTCCACCGCGCTCGTGCCCAGATCGATCACGCCCACCATGACGCTCTTCGGCAGGAGCGCTTTCGCGATCGACAGGTCGAGGTGCGGCTGCGCCGCCTCGAGGGAGATCTGCGTCGCCCGCGTGTCGGCGAGCTGCGCGAGGAACGAGTAGCCGGCGGGCTTGTCCTTTACCGCCGCGGCGTAGCCGAAGCAGAGATGCACCACCGTCGTGCCCTCGATGCCTTCGAGGGCGCGGTTGATCGCCTTCACGCCGTAGCGCGCGGCGCGGTCGGCGCGCGCCTGCAGCCACGGCTCGTCGATCTGGATCACGTCGGCGCCGGCGCGCTTGAGATCGCGCATCTCCTCGTTGACCGCCGCGGCGTACGCCATCGCCAGCGCTTCTTCGTCCTTGTAGTAGTCGTCCTGCGCCTGCTGCGTCATGGTGAACGGGCCGGGCAGGGTGATCTTGATGCGCTTCTTCGTGCTGGCGCGCAGGAACTGGACATCGCGCACCTCGACGGGACCTTTCCTCCTTATCGGTCCGGTAATGCGCGGCACCACGGCGCGCGCCCCGGTGCGGTTGATGGTACTGCCGGGATTGACGATGTCGACGCCTTCCAGCGCGGTGGCGAAGCGGTTCGAATAGCTTTCGCGCCGCATCTCGCCGTCCGAGATGATGTCGATGCCGGCGAGCTCCATGTCGCGGATGGCGAGCAGGGTCGCGTCGTCCTGCGCCTCTTCGAGGAACTCTTTCGGGATGCGCCAGATCTCGGGGGCGCGCACGCGCGGCACCTTGGAGCCGAGCTTGTCGCGGTCGATCAGCCAGCCCGGCTGCGGGTAGCTGCCCACTACGGTCGTCTCGATCATTATCTGAAAACGCTCTGGTGGTCGGTGTTGTTCGGCGTGCGGTCGCCGGCGAGCCAGCGGCTGAGCTCGGCATGCGCGTCGGCCTGCCGCCGCGCCGCGATGTCGGCGACGTTGTCGGGGTCGAGCGTGAACTCGAGCTTCATCTCGTCGGGCGTCATGACGTAGACCGATTGGCAGTAGCCATGGTCGGTGAGGCGGTAGGGGGTACCCGACGACTTCAGCCGGCGCTGCACGTCCTCGAAGCCGGCGCGATCGACCTTGAGCGCGATGTGCCCGAAGCGGGCCTGCCGCGGATGGCGCGCGCGGAATGCCTCAAAGTGCTCGGGGTCGGCGAACTGGAAGAAGGCGATCGCGCCGCCGTCGGCGAGGCCGTAGAAGGTGTGGCAGTACTCCAGCTCGCGGCCGACCTCGGCGACGTAGGCGCGCTCGCACCAGGTGGCGACCAGCGGCATGCCGAGCACATCCTCGAAAAAGCGGCGGTTCGCCTCGTGGTCTTTCGTCACCCACGCGTAATGATGCAGGCGAAGCGGTAAATTCATGATCTCCTCCGAAACCGATGGTACACGCATGAAAGCAGCGGTCTTTGGGAAACAGGGTCTAGCGCTGCGGGACGTTTCCCAACCGCAGCCGAAGGCAGGCGAAGTGCTGGTGCGAGTGCGCTACGCCGGCCTCAACCGGCGCGACCTCACTCGAGCGCCGGGCGACGAGGGAACGATTCCCGGCATGGACTGGTCCGGCGAGCGTGCCGATACCGGGGAGCCGGTGATGTGCATGGGCGCGGGCGGCTATGCCGAATATGCGGTCGCGAGCTGCGTGCTGCCGGTCCCGAGCGGCGTATCGCTCGAGCAGGCGGCGGCGCTGCCGCTCGCGCTCCTCACCATGCACGACGCGCTGGTGGGCAACGGCCGGCTGAAAGCCGGCGAGAGCGCGCTGATCCAGGGGGCTGCCTCCGGCGTCGGCCTGATGGGCCTGCAGATCGCCCGTCACCTCGGCGCCTCGCTCGTCGTCGGCTCCTCGCGCAGCGCGGCCCACCGCGCGAGGCTGAAGGACTTCGGCGCCCACCTCGCGGTCGATACCGGCGACGCGCGCTGGCCCGAGCAGGTGCTCGAGGCGACGCAGGGCAAGGGCGTCGATCTGGTGGTCGACCAGGTCTCGGGCGAGCTCTTCAACGCCACGCAGAAGGCGACGGCGATCCGCGGCCGCATCGTCAACGTCGGTCGCCTCGGCGGCATGAGCGCACCCTTCGACTTCAACCTGCACGCGCTTCGCCGCATCGAATACATCGGCGTGACGTTCCGGACCCGAAGCGCCGGCGAGGTGGGCGAGATCGCCCGGCGCATGCGCGAGGACCTGTGGCCGGCGCTCGAGGCGGGCAAGCTGCGCCTGCCGATCGACCGGGTCTTTCCGCTCGCCCAGGCGCAGGCCGCGCAGGACCGCATGCGGGCCAACGAGCACTTCGGGAAGCTCCTGCTGCAGGCATAGCGTTTGCAGGTCGGCCTCCATGCACATCGCCTGGAGGCTGGCATGAAACTCTTGACGTTCGCCGCGGCAATTTCGCTCGCGGCGGCCATTGCGGGCTGCGACCGGAACCGGCCGGCGCCAACGCCCACGCCGAAGACCGCCGGAACGGGGGCGAGCGCCGCGGGCGCCCCGGTGACCTCGTCCGTCAACAACGGGCAGGGCAACCGCGAAGACAACCGCAACGGCTCGAACCCGCAGCAGGGGCAGGTCGACCCGAACCACGCCGAGCAGCGCCGCGATTTCCAGCAAAGCGGCGACTCGGCTGGTCCGAAGAGCGCAGAGACCGCGCCGATGACGCGTAACAAATAGGTGCTTAAGTGTCGGGCCGCCCGGCCCAATCCTTGCTCGATCCCCAGGTACCCCAACCACGGAGGCTACATGAGACTTTCAACGATAGCTGTTGCCGTTTCCATGGCGCTCGGCGCCACCCTGCTCACTGCCTGCGACCGCGGCGCGAACAACGGCGCGAGCGGCTCCTCGACCGGCGCGACGTCGTCAAGCCCGTCGTCGACCTCGCCGTCCTCGCCGTCCTCGTCCTCGTCGAGCGGCGCGACCACCCCGTCGAGCCCGTCCGGTTCGATGAGCGGCTCGGCGAGCTCCTCGAGCACGCCTTCCAGCTCCTCGAGCACGCCTTCCGACTCGCAGAAGAGCCAGTCGAGCGGCGGCGCGTCGTCCTCGAGCTCCAGCCCGAGCTCCTCGAGCGGCACCAGCGGCTCGGCCGGCACCGGCTCGAGCTCCACGCCGTCGTCGTCGTCCTCGAGCCCGTCGAGCTCCAGCACGACGAAGTAAGGCGGTAATCCTCAGGAAGCCGCTGCGCTCGCAGCGGCTTTTCTTTTTCTACGCCGCCGAGACGGCGACCCGCATCGAGCCGATGCGCTCGATCGTCGCCGTCATCACGTCGCCCGGCCGCACCGGGCCCACGCCCTGCGGTGTGCCCGTGAGCAGCACGTCGCCCGGGTGGAGCGTGTAGAAGGACGAGGCCCATTCGACGAGCTGGGCGACGCTCAGGATCAGGTCGCTCGTGTGCGCGTCCTGCTTCACGGCGCCGTTCACTTCGATCTTTACCGACAGGTTTCCCGGATCGGGAATCTCCTCGCGCGTGGCGAGCCAGGGGCCGAGCACGCAGTACGAGTCGGGCGATTTGCGCAGGCTGCGTTCCTCGGGGCCGCGGATGGTCATGTCGAGGCCGATGCAATAGCCCGCCACATGGGCGAGCGCTTCGCCGGCGCTCACGTTCGAGGCTTTCCGGCCGATCACCACGGCGAGCTCCACCTCGTGGTCGTTGCGCCGATCGGTGTGCACCAGCCGCACGCCCTCGCCGGGGCCGACCAGCGAGCTGGTCGCCTTGAGGAACAGGCCGGCCTTGTGGATCTCCTGCACCAGGTTGCCGTGGTGGATGCCCTTGTCGGCGAGCGCCTCCTCCAGGTGCTTCTTGTAGTTCACCGGCGCGGCCATGATCTTGCCCGGGTTGGCGAGCGGCGAAAGAAGCTTTACCCGCTCCGGCGGAACGGCCTTCGCCGTGCGCGCGAGGCGCTCGATCTCGGGGCGCAGCTCCTCGAGGTGCGCGATCAGCGCGTCGTGGCGGGGAAACGGATAGCTCGCCTCGGGAAGCGCGGCGAGCGCCGCGCTCACGTCGCGGATGCCGTCCTCGGCGACGAGGCCAAGGCGGTTGTCGTCGAATCGGCACAGGCGCATCGGTGTATTTTATCGGCATGAAGATCTGCGTCTTCGGCGCCGGCGCGGTCGGCGGCCATCTGGCGGCGAAGCTCGCGGCTTCCGGGCACGAGGTATCCGTCGTGGCCCGCGGCGCTCACCTGGCGGCGATGCAGCGGAACGGCGTGAAGCTGCTGCACGGCGACAGCACGATCGTCGCGCGGGTGCGCGCTGCGGCGCAAGCCGCCGAACTAGGCGCGCAGGAGGTGGTGCTCGTGACGCTCAAGGCGAATATGCTCGATTCGTTCGCCGCCCAGTGCGCGCCGCTACTCGGCGACGGCACTGCGGTGGTGTTCGTGCAGAACGGCATCCCGTGGTGGTACGACGCGCGCCTGACGCGCCTCGATCCGGAGGGAAAGCTGGCGCGAGCCGTGCCGCGGAAGAACGTCCTGGGCGGCGTCGCATACTCGGCCAACGAGGTGAAGGAGCCGGGGGTGATCGAGAACCACGTGCCGGGCAACAACATGGTGGTGATCGGCGAGATCGACAACCGCCAGACGCCGCGCGTGCGGGCGCTGCGCGAGGCGCTGCAGGCGGCCGACGTCTCCTCGCCGCCGGTCGAGGACATCCGCCAGTCGATCTGGAGCAAGCTCGCGCAGATCGTCGCGAACTCGACGGTGTGTACCCTCACCGGCGCGACGGTCGCGCAGGTGCGCGCCGACGCCGCCCTCGCGAAGCTGCTCAAGGCGGCGGGCGACGAAGTGCGCGCCATTGCGAGAGCGCTGGACGTGCGGCTGGAGAAGGCGCCCGAGCGGCCGAGCGGCGGTCATTCCTCGAATGCTGCCGCGCATAAGCCGTCGATGCTGCAGGACTACGAGCGCGGCCGGCCGATGGAGATCGAGGCGCAGCTGAAGGCGCCGCTCGAGCTCGCGCGCGCCGCCGGGGTGCCGACAGCGACGCTCGACGCGCTGGTGGCGCTCGCTGCGTACAAAGCCGCAGCGAAGGGACTGTACGTGGCATAGAATCGCCCGGCGATGCCCGAGGCGAAACGCAAGAGGGAGCCCGGGAGGGAGGCGTCCAAAGAAACGCCGCTCGAAGCTGCCTTCGACCTGGTGGCGTCCCTGCCGGTGCCCGTGTTCTTCAAGAGCCGCGACGGACGCTATCTCGGCGTCAATCGCGCCTGGGAGCAGTTCTTCGGCGTGAAAGCCGCCGATTTCGTCGGCCGGAAGGTCGCCGACCTCTATCCCCAGGACCCCTCGATCGCGCAGCGCCACGCGCGCATGGACGAGGAGCTCTACGCCAAGGGCGGCGGGCAGAGCTACGAGATCCCGATCAAGACGCGCTCCGGCGCGCTGCGCGACACGATCTACTACAAGGCCACCTTCGCCGGGCCCGGCGGCGCCGCCGTGGGGCTCATCGGCACGATCGTCGACATCACCGATCGCAAGCACGCCGAAGCGGCGGTGCGCGAGAGCGAGGCCCGCTACCGGCGCACCTTCGAGCTTGCCGGCTCGGGCGTCGCGCACATCGGCCTCGACCGGCGCTTCATCCGCGTCAACCGCCGCTTGTGCGAGATCCTCGGCTACAGCGAGGCGGAGCTGCTGCAGCTCACCGGCCGGCAGATCTCGCATCCCGACGACCTCGACCGGATCAATGCCCAACGGCCGCTGCTGTACGCCGGGAAGATCGACCGCGTGCACGTCGAGAAGCGCTACATCCGCAAGGACCGCAGCACCGTCTGGGTGGCCTTCACCATGGTGGTGGAGCGCGACGCCGACGGCAGCCCGGTCTACGAGATCGCCATCTTCGACGACATCACCGCGCGCAAGCACGCCGAAGACGCGCTGCGCGAGAGCGAGGCGCGCTTTCGCCAGACCTTCGAGCTCGCCGGCTCGGGCATGGCGCACGTCAGCCTCGACGGCCGCTTCCTGCGCGTCAACCGGCGCCTGTGCGAGATCCTCGGCCGCGGCGCGCCCGAGCTGATC
>DASQYN010000613.1:0-5990 GCA_035639215.1 Burkholderiales bacterium | reverse complement strand
TTGCAGGACGGATGCCGCGTCCCGGATCTCGCGCTCGCCGGGCAGGAACACGAGCACGTCGCCCTCGCCTTCCGCGCACAGGTCCTGGACCGCGTCCGCGAGCGCCTGCTCCTCTTCCTCGCGCGTGGTGTCCTCGGCGTCGCCGCCGACCGGCCGGTAGCGCAGCTCGACCGGGTAGAGGCGGCCCGACACCTCGATGACCGGCGCGCCGTCGAAATGCCGGGAGAAGCGCTCGGCGTCGATGGTCGCCGACGTAACGACGACCTTCAGCGGCCGGCGCGCGACGAGCTGCTTCATGTAGCCGAGGAGGAAATCGATGTTGAGGCTGCGCTCGTGCGCCTCGTCGAGGATCAGGGAGCCGTATTCGCGCAGGTCCCGGTCGCCCTGGGTCTCGGCAAGGAGCAGGCCGTCGGTCATGACCTTGATCGCCGAGCGGGGCCCCACTTCGTCCTGGAAACGCACCTTGTAGCCGACCCGCTCGCCGAGGCGCGTGCCGAGCTCCTGGGCGATGCGCGCGGCGACCGAGCGCGCCGCGATGCGGCGCGGCTGCGTATGGCCGATGCGTCCCACCGCTTCGCGCCCCATGTCGAGCAGCAGCTTCGGCAGCTGCGTGGTTTTGCCCGAGCCGGTCTCGCCGCAGACGATAACCACCGGATGGCGCTCGATCGCGGCACGGATCTCGTCGCGCCGCGCGTTGATCGGCAGCGCCGGGTCGAAAAAGATGCGCTCAGCCACCGAGCGACTCGGCAGGCGCGCGAATTTGCAGAGCTGTCAAAAGCTGTGAACCGCTGTGCGTTGGCAAGGCGAGGCGAGGCGACGTCTCTACAGTATGCCCATGCAGCGAAGGGCCGTGCCGGTGAGCGACCTGCAGTTCGGCATGTATATCGCCGAGCTCGATCGGCCATGGACCGACACTCCGTTCATGTTCCAGGGCTTCTCGCTTCGCACCGCGCAGCAGTTGGAGGCCCTGCGCCGCCTTTGCAAGCACGTCTTCATCGACGTCGCGCGCAGTGCCGCCGGCGGATCGGTCTCGGCGGCCCCCGGCGGGCCGCCCGCCAGCGCTCCGGCCTTCGGCATCCACGGCGCCGCGACGTATTCGGGGCAGCAAGCCCTCGAGCACGAAACCGGGCTCGCCCAGGCGCTGCATGCGGAAACCTTCGCGGCGCTTGCCCAGTTCGTGAGCCCGCTCGACCAGGGCAACTGGGCGCTCGATGGCAGCCCGCTCCACCGCCTGGGCAACGAGCTGGCGGACAGCATCGTCCGCAATCCGGACGCGCTGCTTCTCGTCACGAAGCAGCGCGAGACGGGCAGCGCGGCGCATGCCCGCGCACTGCAGGTCGCCGTCTACATGATGGCCTTCGGCCGCTTCCTGCAGCGTAGCCGCGAAGAGATCGCGCAGCTCGGGCTGCTCGGCCTTCTGCAGGACGTCGGGAAGGCGCGCCTGCCCGCGGCGCTGCTCCAGGCTGCCGCTCCGTTCACCGGCGAAGCGGCGGAGATTTTCAAGAAGCATGTCGAGCTCTCCGCCCAGATCCTTGGCGTGAGCGCCGGCCTGCCGGCCAAGCTCGCCGCGCTCGCGCTGCTGCACCACGAGCGTCAGGACGGCAAGGGCTACCCGCGCGGCCTGCGGGGCTACCAGATCGGCCTTTTCGGCTCGATCGCCGCCATTTGCGACGCCTACGATGCCGCGCTCGCGCCGCCGCCGCACGGCGAAGGCCGCTCGCCCGCAGACGCGGTAAAGCAGCTACTCAAGGAACGGGGTACGGCATTTCACGGGCCGCTACTCGAGCAGTTCGTGCGTTTCCTCGGCGCGTTCCCCGTGGGCAGCAGCGTCGAGCTCAGTTCCGGCGAGCTTGGCGTGGTGGCGGGCGAAAACGCGATGCAGCGACTCAAACCGAAGGTCGCCGTGCTGCGCGGCGCGCGCGGCCAGCCGGTGCGCGCGCATATCGTCGACCTCGCCGCGGAGCCGCAGCTGCGCATCCGTCGCACCCTGGAAGAAGGCCAGCTGCGCTTCGACCCGACGCGCCTGGCCTAGGAGGCTTCGAGGAAGCGCGCCACGTAGCGCGCCACCAAGTCGATCTCGACGTTCACCGTGCTCCCCGGGCGCAGCCGCGACAACGTCGTTACCTGCAGCGTGTGCGGGATGAGGAACACTTCGAACGCGTTGCCTTCTACCGCATTGACCGTGAGGCTCACGCCGTCGATGCAGATCGAGCCCTTGCGCGCGACATAGCGCGCAAGCTCGTGCGGCACCGCCACCTTCAGCACGCCGCCGGAGAAGGACACTATCTCGCCTACGCCATCGACGTGTCCGCTGACCAGGTGGCCGCCCAGCTTGCCGCCCACGGTGAGCGATTTCTCGAGATTCACTTCGCGCCGGGCGTGCAGCCCCGCCGTGACGCGGCGCGTCTCGGCGGAGACGTCGGCGGTGAAGCCGCGACCGGTGAGTCCGGTGACGGTCAGGCACACTCCCTGCACGCAGATGGAGTCGCCAAGCGCGACGTCGCCGAGGTCGAAGGCACCGCATTCGACCTCGAGCGGCTCCTCGCGCACGATCCGGCCCACCGCCTGCACGATGCCCGTGAACATCGCCGCGAAGGGTAGCGCAAAAGCCCTCCCCTAGCGCCGCAGCGCGTGCGAGGCGGTGAGGAGAACCTTGAGCAGCTCGAGCGACGAAGCGGCGAGTGCCGCCACCGCGGCGCCTACCGCGACCGAGTCGGCGGCCGCGACCGCCAGGTCGTCGAAGCCGAGGACGAACGGCGCGACGAGCAGCCAGAGGCCGGCGCCGAGATGCAGCCATTCGATCGACACCTCGCAGCTCGCCTCGAAATGCGCGGCCAGCGCCAGCGCGAGGCCGGCCAGGGCGGCATTGGCGGTCGCCGCCGGATGCGAGGCATAGCCGAGCAGCCAGGGCGACACCGCGAGCCATAGCCCGAGGCCGAAGACGGTCCAGTCCTGCCAGCGCGCGAGCGGCCTCATATATGCTTGGACCGGCCGGTGCGGTCGGGCGTTCTGGCACTGCGCGTAGCGGGCCGCACGTTCGCGATGTAACGATGGAACGACAGATCGAGCTCATTGGCGCGGCCTGGGGCTTGGGCGGCGCCGATCCAGGGTGCGCCGAAGCGCCGGGCGTGCTCGCGCCGCTTCTTTCCCAGCGGCTCGCCGCCTGCGGCATCGCCGCGAAGCCCGGTCCGATCCTCGCCCCCTCGGGACGCGAACGGCGGCGGCAGCTCGCGGTGAGCCGGCTGTGCGGCGCGCTCGCCTCCGCGGTCGCCGACGCGCTCTCGCGCGACGCGCTGCCCTGCGTGATCGGCGGCGACCATAGCTGCGCCGGCGGCACCTGGACGGGAGTCGCGCGCGGCCTCCACGCGAGGGGCGGGCGCGCGCTCGGTCTGGTCTGGATAGACGCCCACATGGACGCCCATACGCCGCGCACCAGCCACAGCGGGCGTCTGCACGGCATGCCGCTCGCCTGGCTGCTGGGCCAGGACGACGATCCGCTCTATGGGCTTGGCACCGGCGTGGTCGCTCCCCAGCACGTGTGCCTCGTCGGCGTGCGCAGCTTCGAGCCCGAGGAGAAGGAGCGCCTGGAATACCTCGGCGTGCGCGTGCTCTACATGGCGGACGTGGAGCGCAGGGGCCTCACCGCGACGCTCGCGGAAGCGCTCGAGATCGCGAATGGCGGCACCGACGCGTTCGGCATCAGCGTCGACCTCGACGCGGTCACCCCCGAGGAGGCGCCCGGGGTGGGTACGCCGGTGGAACGCGGGCTTGGCGCGGCCGAGCTGGCCGATGCGCTCGGCGCGATCGGCGGGCAGCCCGAGCTCGCCGCGGTCGAGCTCGTCGAGTACTGCCCGCGCCTCGATCCCGACCGGCGCAGCGCGCGCGTGGCGGTCGATCTGCTCGCCGCCGCGCTATGCGGGTCTCAGCACTAGCCGCAGGTCGGCGCCCACCCGGTCGAGCGAGTGCAGGCGCAGCTTGAACCTCTCCTCGAGGCCGACCGGCGCGGCGAGGTCGAGCATCCCCTGCGCCGAGTCGCCGAGGAAGCTCGGGTTGAGGTAGACGAGGAACTCGTCGACGCAACCCTCGCGCACGAGCGAGCCGTTCAGGCGAAAGCCGGCTTCGACGTGCAGCTCGTTCACGCCGCGCCGCGCGAGCTCCTCGAGCATCCGCGGCAGCTCGACCTTGCCGCGCGTGTTGGGCAGCGCGAGCACCTCGGCATTGGCGAGTTTTCCGGCCCGGGCGGCGAAGATCAGCGTTCGCTCGCCCTGCAGGATCCTGGCGGCGGGCGGCGTTTCCAGCCGGCTGTCGACCACGACGCGCAGCGGCTGGCGCGGGGTCGCCACTTCGCGCACCGTGAGCTGCGGATCGTCGGCCTTCACCGTGCCGATGCCGGTGAGGATGGCGCAGGCGCGCGCGCGCCAGCGCTGAGCGTCGCGGCGCGCCTCCGCGCCGGTGATCCACTGCGACCTGCCATCCAGCAAGGCCGTTCTTCCGTCCAGCGTTGCCGCCACCTTGAGCCGTACCCACGGCCGGCCGCGCGTCATGCGCGAGGCGAAGCCGATGTTCAGCTCGCGCGCCTCGTCTTCCAGCAGGCCGTGCTCGAAGCCGATGCCCGCCGCCTTCAGCCGCTCGCCGCCGCCCCGGGCCTCAGGATTCGGATCGCGCATGGCCGCCACCACTCGCGCGACTTTCTTTTGCATCAGCAAATCGCTGCACGGCGGCGTGCGTCCGTAATGGTTGCAGGGCTCGAGGTTGAGATAGACCGTCGCGCCCTCTGCAGAAACATCTCGAAGGGCCGCGGCTTCGGCGTGCGGCGCGCCGGCCTTTTCGTGCCAGCCTTCGGCGAGGATCGCCTCGCCGCGGGTCACCACGCAGCCGACGCGCGGATTCGGCGTCGCGGTGTAGAGGCCTCGCTCCGCCAGCGACAATGCACGCCGCATCATCGCGTGATCGAAGGCGCTGAACCCGGTCACTTCCGGCGCTTGCGGGGCGTCGACTTAACTTCCTGCAGCGCCTCGCGGAAGTCTTCCGGCGTTTCGAATTGCCGGTACACCGAGGCGAAGCGGATGTAGGCGATCTTGTCGAGCTTGGCGAGCTCCCGCATGACGAACTCGCCGACGCGCGTAGTCGGCACTTCGCGCTCGCCGAGCGAGCGCAGCCGCTCGATGATGCGGTCGACCGCGGCCTCGACGTCCTCGGTGGAGACCGGGCGCTTTCTCAGCGCCACCATCAGGCTGCCCATCAGCTTGTCGCGATCGAAGTCGGTGCGGCTGCCGTCTTTCTTCACCAGGCGCGGCATCTTCAGGTCGACCCGCTCGTAGGTCGTGAAGCGCTTCTCGCAGCTCGTGCATTTCCTGCGGCGGCGGACCGTATTGGCGTCGAGGTTCGCCCGGGTGTCGATGACCTGCGTGTCTTCCGAGCCGCAGAACGGGCACTTCATGGATACACGGGAAAGCGCTCGCAGAGCGCCTTGACCTCACCGGCCACGCGCGCCACGTTCGCCTCGTCGCCGGGACGGTCGAGCACGTCGGCGATGAGGTGCGCGAGGCGCTCGGCCTCGGCCTTGCGGAAGCCGCGCGTGGTCATCGAAGGCGAGCCGACGCGCACGCCGCTCGTCACGGCGGGCTTCTCCGGGTCGTTGGGAATGGCGTTCTTGTTGAGCGTGATGTGCGCGCGCCCGAGCACGCTCTCGGCGTCCTTGCCCGTGATCTTCTTGCTGCGCAGGTCGACGAGGAACATGTGCGACTCGGTGCGGCCGGAAACGATGCGCAGGCCGCGCTGCGCGAGGACCTTGGCGAGCGTCCTGGCGTTCTCGAGCACGTGAGTTTGATAGACCTTGAAGTCGGGCTTCAGCGCTTCGCCGAGCGCGACCGCCTTGGCGGCGATCACGTGCATCAGCGGCCCGCCCTGCAGCCCGGGAAAGATCGCGCTGTTGATCGCCTTCTCCTGCTCCGGCGCGCCCAGCACCATGCCGCCGCGCGGCCCGCGCA
>DASQYN010000612.1:0-2216 GCA_035639215.1 Burkholderiales bacterium | reverse complement strand
CGATGGCGAACAGCCGCGCGATCCTTTCCAGCGCCTCGCGCGCGCCGGGCGAGCCGGTCTCGACATGCCCGTCGTAGATTTTGCGCCGGGCGTGGGCCCAACAGGCGACTTCGGTCAGGCGAGGAACGCCGGTCTTCACCTCGGGTGCGTAGAGATCGGCGAAGCCGGCGTAGCCGTCGGCATGCAGGAAGCCGCGACAACCGGCGAGCAACGCATGCGCGTGTTCGGCCTTGCGGTCAGGTGAATACCGATAGAAGGCGGCGGGCGGCGCCGCGGAGCCAAACGGACGCTCGTCCCGCACCGCCGTCCACAACCGGCCGGTCTTGGTCTTGCCCCTGCCGGGATCGAGCACCGGGATCGGCGTGTCGTCGGCGTGCAGCGCGAGGCCCGTCCGAACATGGCGCTCGATGCTCTCGCTCAAGGGTTCGAGCAGTCCGGCGAGGCGGCCGATCCAGCCCGCCATGACCGAACGGTCGATCTCGACGCCGCTGCGGGCGTAGATCTCGGCCTGACGATACAGCGGCAGATGATCGCAGAACTTCGACACGACGACATGGGCGAGCAGCGCCGGGCCCGGACGCCCCTTCTCGATCGGCAGCGTCGGCATCGGCGCCTGGACGACGGTCTCGCACGCCCGGCAGCTCATCTTCGGCCGCACGTGCACGACGCGCTTGAAGTGGGAGGGAACGTATTCGAGCACCTCGCGCTCGTCCGCGCCGATCCGGCCGAACTTGTCCCCGCCGCAGGTCGGGCATACGCACGGCGCTTCGTGGACGATCGTTTCCGCCGGCAAATGGTCGGGCAAGGGAGCGCGCGTCGAAGCTTGCGCTTATTCTTCGACGAGGCGCCGGTCTCGGTCGCCTCGGCCGCGTCCTGCTCCGCGATGCCTGCGCGCGCGAGCGTCTCGGCGACCCCCGCTTCGATATCGTCGATCAGCAGCTCGAGCTGCTCGACTTGCGCATCGAGCTTCTCCGACTTGCGGCCGAAGCGGGCGCGACGAAGAACGGCGAGTTGGGCGCGCAGCTTCTCGATCATCAGCGCCTTGGCGTGAACCTCGGCCCTGAGCCACGCGACATCGCGGCGCAGATCGTCCGCCAAGCGGCGCAGACCGTCGGGATCGCGAGGCGAATCAGGCGTCGATGGCGACATGACAACGCCGACCACAGTCGCGCCCGCGACGCAGCCACGATCTCTCGGAGTCGCCTGATTTTTGTGGTGACTCCCGGCGCTCAAGCGATCCGCGGGCGCTCCGTCTGCGGCGGCGCCACGGTGCGCCGCCAGTCGATGCCTTCAAGCAGCAACGCGAGTTGCGCCGCCGTCAGCTGCAGAGCGCCTTCGACGATCGGCGGCCAGACGAAGCGTCCCTTCTCAAGACGTTTGGCGAAAAGACACAGGCCGGACCCGTCCCAGGTCAAAATCTTCACGTAGTCGCCGCGTTTGCCGCGGAAGACGAAGGCTGCGCCCGAATAAGGATCGGCAGCGAGAATCCGCGCCACGTCGGCTGACAGACCGTCGAAGCCGCGGCGCATGTCGACCGGCTGGCAGGCGAGATAGACTTTGACCGCCGGAGCCAGGCGCAACATCACGGACCCTTCAGCGTCGACAGCACAAGACGCAGAACCTCGCCGTCGGCGCCGCCGTCAATGCGAACTTGCGCCCCGTTGGGAAGGCGAATGTCGATCGCCCCGAGCCACGTGGCGCGCGGCGGATCACGCTGCCGGCTCGCCGCGCCGCCATTCCCCGCGGCCGTATCGGTCTGCGGCGCCGGCTCCACAAGATGAACGGCGACGAACGAGGGGGCCTCGTCGGCCCGCGACAGCCGCAATGCGCGCTTGCCCGCTCCGCAACGCCGATGCCGCCAGCCTTCCCGCGACCGACCGATCCACTTGAACACCAGGTTCGCGTTCACCCCGTTCGCCCGCGCGACCCCTGCAACCGAGGCACCCGGCGCCAGAGCCGCCTCGACGATTCGCTGTCGCTCGGCCGAGCTCCAAGACCGCCGCTTCCTCGGCGCGCCGCCGTCGGCGCCAAACAAAACTCCCTTCGATCCCACCGCCGTCCTCACCAGGTGTCCACCAAATCGCAGCTGGACACCTAACCACCGCCAATCCCCCTCAAAAAGGCGGCCGTCGCATCACGCTTACCCATTACGGGCTGTCTCCGCTTTTGATTCGGACAGGAGAAAGCCTAGGAGCGCATCGACCTCCGCACGCATC
>DASQYN010000611.1:0-14377 GCA_035639215.1 Burkholderiales bacterium | reverse complement strand
ACCGGGAGTGGCAGCACGTCCCGATGGAGTTCCTCGGCAACGATCATTGGCGCGCCGCCTTTCCGGTGGAGCGGCTCGGCCGCTACGAGTACACGGTGCGCGGCTGGACCGATCCGTTCCTCACCTGGCAGCGCGACCTCGCCAAGCGCAAGGAGGCCGGGCAGGATCTCTCGGTCGACTTCCTGATCGGCGCCGAGCTGGCCGACGTGCCGGAGCTGCGCGACGCTTCGCTGCCGGAAGACGTGCGCTACCGCGCGGCGATGCAGGCCGTGCCGCCGCTACCCGATGCCGCGAAAATCTCGACTTACGAAAGGACCCTCGAGGTCGTCGTCGATCCGGTGCGCGCGCGCTTCTCCACCTGGTACGAGCTCTTCCCGCGCTCGGTGCGCGGCGACGGCGAGCACGGCACTTTCCGCGACGTCATCGACCGCCTGCCCGAGATCGAGGCGATGGGATTCGATGTCCTTTACTTCCCGCCCATCCATCCCATCGGCATGACCGAGCGCAAGGGGAAGAACAACGCGCTCGCGGCCGAGCCTGACGACGTGGGGAGCCCGTGGGCGATCGGCGCCAAGGAGGGCGGGCACAAGGCGGTCCATCCGCAATTGGGCAGCTTCGACGAATTTCATGAATTGATCGGAGAATCGCAGCGGCGCGGCATTTCGGTGGCGCTCGACATCGCTTTCCAGTGCTCGCCCGACCATCCCTACGTGCGCGAGCATCCGGAATGGTTCCGCCAGCGGCCCGACGGCACGGTGCAGTACGCCGAGAACCCGCCCAAGAAGTACCAGGACATCTATCCGTTCGACTTCGAGACGCGGGACTGGCGCAGCCTGTGGCAGGAGCTGAAGAGCGTCTTCGAGTTCTGGATCGGCCACGGCGTGAAGATCTTCCGCGTCGACAATCCGCACACCAAGAGCTTCGCCTTCTGGGAATGGTGCATCGGCGAGCTGAAGGCGAAGCATCCGGAGCTGATCCTGCTCTCCGAGGCCTTCACCCGGCCGCGCGTCATGCACAAGCTGGCGAAGCTCGGCTTCACCCAGTCGTACACCTACTTCACCTGGCGCAACACGCGCTGGGAGCTGACCCAATACTTCACCGAGCTCACCGGGGACCCGTCGCGCGAGTACTTCCGCCCGAACGTCTGGCCGAATACCCCCGACATCCTGCACGAGTTTCTCCAGCACGGCGGCCGACCGGCGTTCATCGTGCGCGTCGTGCTCGCGGCGACGCTCGCCGCCAACTACGGCCTGTACGGGCCGGCGTTCGAGCTGATGGAGCACGAGCCGCGCGAGCCGGGCAGCGAGGAGTACCTGCACTCCGAGAAGTACGAGATCCGCCGCTGGGACCGCTCGCGCAGCGACAGTCTTTCCGAATTGATCGGCAGGCTGAACCGGATAAGGCACGAAAACGCGGCGCTGCAGAGCGACTGGAGCCTGCAGTTCCATCCCACGGACAACGACCAGCTGCTGGTGTACAGCAAGCAGAGCGAAAGCAATCTCATCCTCGTCGCCGTGAGCCTGGACCCGCGCTACGTGCAGTCGGGCTGGGTGGACTTCGCCTGGGGCGAGGGCAGGACCTACGAGGTCGAGGACCTGCTCGGCGGCGGCCGCTACACCTGGGCGGGACGGCGCAATTTCCTGCAGCTCAACCCGCAGACGCTTCCGGCGCACGTCTTCCGTGTTGTCCGAGGATAAAGAGCTGCAGCAGCTCGCCGCGGCGGACAAGGAGGAGTCCTCCACCGACCGCGCGCTCTGGTACAAGGACGCGGTCATCTACCAGCTGCACGTCAAGGCGTTCTTCGACTCGAACGGCGACGGCATCGGCGACTTCAAGGGCCTCACCTCCAAGCTCGACTACATCCAGGAGCTCGGCGTCAACGCGGTGTGGCTGCTGCCGTTCTATCCGTCGCCGCTCAAGGACGACGGCTACGACATCGCCGACTACCGCAACGTGCACCCGCACTACGGCACGCGCGAGGACTTCAAGGCGTTCCTCGACGAGGCGCACCGGCGCGGCCTGAAGGTGATCACCGAGCTGGTCGTCAACCACACCTCGGACCAGCACCCCTGGTTCCAGGCCGCGCGCCGTGCGGCGGCGGGCTCGCGCAAGCGCAACTACTACGTCTGGAGCGACACCGACCAGAAATACAAGGGCACGCGCATCATCTTCACCGACACCGAGACCTCGAACTGGGCGTTCGACCCGGTGGCGAAGCAGTACTACTGGCACCGTTTCTTCAGCCACCAGCCGGACCTCAACTTCGACAACCCGCGCGTGCTGCGCGCGGTGCTGAAGGTCATGCAGTCGTGGGCCGACATGGGCGTCGACGGCTTCCGCCTCGACGCGATTCCGTATCTCGTGGAAAGGGAAGGCACAAGCAACGAGAACCTGCCCGAGACGCACGAGATCCTGAGGCAGATCCGCAAGCACATCGAGGAGCGCTATCCCGGCCGCTTCCTGCTTGCCGAGGCCAACATGTGGCCCGAGGACGTGCGGCCGTATTTCGGCGACGGCGACGAGTGCCACATGGCGTTCCACTTCCCGCTCATGCCGCGCATGTACATGGCGATCGCCCAGGAGGACCGCCATCCGGTGATGGAGATCATGCAGCAGACGCCCGACATCCCGGACATCTGCCAGTGGGCGATCTTCCTCAGGAACCACGACGAGCTGACGCTCGAGATGGTGACCTCGCGCGAGCGCGACTACATGTACCGCATGTACGCCGCCGACCGGCAGGCGCGCATCAACCTCGGCATCCGGCGCCGCCTCGCGCCGCTCATGGAGAACGACCCGGAGCGGATCAAGCTGATGAACAGCCTGCTGCTCTCGATGCCCGGCTCGCCGATCCTCTACTACGGCGACGAGATCGGCATGGGCGACAACATCTATCTCGGCGATCGCAACGGCGTGAGGACGCCGATGCAGTGGAGCCCGGACCGCAACGCCGGCTTCTCGCGCGCCGATCCGCAGCGCGTCTACTTGCCGCCGATCATGGACCCCATCTACGGCTACGAGGCGGTGAACGTCGAGGCGCAGGCGCGCGATCCGGCATCGCTGCTCAACTGGACGAAGCGCATGCTCGCCACGCGCAAGACCAGCCGCGCCTTCGGCCGCGGCGCGCTCTCGTTCCTGCGCCCCGGCAACAGGAAGGTGTTGGCCTACATCCGGGAGCTGGGGGAAGAGGCGATGCTCTGCGTGGCCAACCTCTCGCGCAGCGCCCAGCCGGTGGAGCTCGACCTGAAGAAGTATCGCGGCCGGGTGCCGGTGGAGATGCTCGGCCGCACCGCGTTCCCGCCGATCGGCGAGCGCTTCTACCTGCTCACGCTGCCGGCCTACGGCTTCTACTGGTTCCGCCTCGCCGTCGACGCCCAGCCGCCGGAATGGCATGCGCAGGTCACGCCGCCGCAGGAACAGCCGATGCTCGTGCTGTTCGACGGATGGACGAGCTTTTTCCGCGATAAGGTCGTGCCCTGGCGCATCGGCATGGCGGAGAAGCTGCGCACCGAGCTCGAGACGCAGGTGGTGCCGCCGTTCCTCGAAGGCCAGCGCTGGTATGCGCAGAAGGGCGAGCCGGTCGGCCGCGCCGCGGTGCGCGACTACACGGTGTGGAGCTTCGGCGCGATGAGCTGGCTGCTCGCCTCTGTGGAGGTGCGCGAGTGCCTGTACTTCCTGCCGCTCGCGCTCGCCTGGGAGGAGGAGGAAGACCAGATCAAGGCGCTTTCGGTGGCGACCATCGCGCGCATCCGCCAGCAGGCGAACGTCGGCGTGCTGGCCGACGCGGTGGCCGACGAGGCGTTCTGGCGCCAGGTGGTGAAGGCGATCGGCGAGGGCCGGACGCTGCCGACCCAGCAGGGGGGGCAGCTCAAGTTCGCGCCGACCGACGCGTTCGCCGAGCTGGTGAAGGAGGAGGTGGCGACGCTGCAGCTCGGGCGCCTGCACGCGCAGAGCACCAACACCTCGGTGATGCTCGGCGAGCGGCTGTTCATCAAGTGCTACCGGCGCATGCGTCCGGGCGTGCAGCCGGAGCTCGAGGTCGGGCGCTTCCTCACCGAGGTCGCGCACTTCGCGAACTGCGTGCCGCTCGCCGGCACGGTCGAGTACGTGCCGAAGGAGGGCGAGCCCTCCGCCCTGGTGCTGCTGCAGGCCTACGTCGCCAACCAGGGCGACGGCTGGGCCTACACGCTCTCGTACCTCGAGCGCTTCATCGAGATGCGGCGCGATGCCGAAGGGCACGACGCGTACATCGCGCTCATGCAGGTCCTCGCCACGCGCACCGCCGAGCTGCACAAGGCCTTCGCCATGAAGAGCGGCGATCCGGCCTTCGAGCCCGAGCCTTTCACCGCGCAGGATTTCGACGCCTGGCGCACGCGCGTGCGGCAGGAGGCCGAGCAGACGCTGGCGCAGCTCGCGACGCTCGAGCGCGCCAAGGCGCTGGTCGCAAGGCGGGAAAAGATCCTCGGCCTGATCGACGCGTGCCGGCCGCCGGAGCGGCCGACGCTGAAGACGCGCCATCACGGCGACTACCACCTGGGCCAGGTGCTGCTCGCCAACGCCGACTTCGTGATCATCGACTTCGAAGGCGAGCCGTCGCGGCCGCTCGCCGAGAGCCGCCGCAAGCAGACGCCGCTGCGCGACGTCGCCGGCATGCTGCGCTCGTTCAGCTACGCTCGCGGCGCGGTGGAGAAGGACCAGAGCCGCGAGCCCGACCAGGAGCGCGTGCGCGCGGCGCTGGCTGCCTGGGAAGCGAAGACCCGGCGCGCGTTCCTCGAGGCCTACGCCGCCGGGACGGCGGGCAGCGGCCTCTACGACAGCTTCCACGACGTGCACGGCCTGCTCGCCCTCGCCGAGCTGGAGAAGGTGCTCTACGAGCTTCGCTACGAGATGGCCAACCGGCCCGACTGGATCGACATCCCCCTGCGCGGGCTGGCGGCGCTGATCGGGGAAGAAACCTCACCCAAGCAGGGAGGCTGACATGGACCGCTTCGACCCGATCATCGAGCCGCTGCGCGTGTTTCTCGCCCAGATCGGCAGCTTTCTGCCGCGCCTCGCGCTCGCTGTCATCATCCTCATCGCCGGCTGGATCGTCGCCAAGGCGGTGCGCTTCGCGATCAGCCGCGGCCTGCGCGCGGTGAACTTCCACGTCGTCACGGAGCGCGCCGGCGTCGACGGCTTCCTGCGCGACGGCGGCATCCGCGGCGACTTCACCGATCTCATCGCCGTGCTCTTCTACTGGATCGTCATCCTGGCCGCGCTGGTGATGGGCTTCAACCTGCTCGGCCTGTCGTACATCACCGACCTGCTGTCGCAGGTGCTGCTGTTCGTGCCCAAGGTGATGGTGGCGCTGCTGATCCTCGCCTTCGGCGCCTACTTCGCGCGGTTCGTCGGCAACGCGGTGGCCGCCTATTGCCGCAACATCAAGCTGCAGGACGCCGACCTGATGGGCGCCGTCGCCCGCTATGCGATCGTCGTGTTCGTCATCCTCGTCGCGCTCGACCAGGTGAACATCGGCGGCGACATTGTGCGCCAGACCTTCCTCATCCTGCTCGCCGGCGTGGTGTTCGCCATCGCCCTCGCCTTCGGCATCGGCGGACGCGACTGGGCCGCAGACTTGCTTGAGCGCTGGTGGCCCCGCAAGAAACCCTAGTCAGCTTTGTCCACTTTCGGTTCCGCGATCCTTCCCACCGGCGTCGGCTTCCGCTTCTGGGCTCCCGCCGCGCGCACCGTGGACGTGGCGATCGACGGTGCCTTCACCCCGATGCAGCGCCACGCCGAGGGCTGGTTCGAGGCCCTCGTGCCTTCGGCGTGCGCCGGCACGCTCTACCACTACCGGATCGACGGCGGCCAGCTGGTGCCCGATCCGGCCTCGCGCTTCCAGCCGCAGGATGTCGACGGGCCGAGCGAGGTAATCGATCCGTCGGCATTCCGCTGGACCGAGGGCTGGAAAGGCCGGCCGTGGCGCGAAGCGGTGCTCTACGAGCTGCACGTCGGAACGTTCACGCCCGAGGGCGATTACCGCGGAGTGGCGGAGAAGCTGGCCCGGCTGAGGGCTGACGGGATCACGGCGATAGAGCTGATGCCGCTCTCGGACTTCGCCGGGCGGCGCAACTGGGGGTACGACGGGGTGCTGCCGTATGCGCCCGACAGCGTGTACGGGCGTCCCGACGACCTGAAGGCGCTGGTGCAGGCGGCGCACCAGGCCGGGCTGATGGTCTTCCTCGACGTCGTCTACAACCATTTCGGGCCGAAGGGCAACTACCTCGGCCTCTACGCGCCGGATTTCTTCACCGAGCGCCACCACACGCCGTGGGGCGCGGCAATCAACTATGCGCACCCCGTGGTGCGCCGCTACTTCATCGAGAACGCGCTGTACTGGCTCGGCGAATACCGCTTCGACGGCCTGCGCTTCGACGCGGTGCACGCCATCTACGACGATTCGCCGCTGCACATCCTCGACGAGATCTCCCGCACGGTGCGCGCGAAATGGGGCGATGCCAAGCACCTCGTCCTCGAGAACGACGCCAACCAGTCGCGCTTCATCGGCCCGGGCAGGTACGACGCGCAGTGGAACGATGACTCGCATCACGGCTACCACGTGCTCGCGACCGGCGAGTCGGACGGCTACTACGTCGCGTACGCGGACCGTCCGGCGCAGCATCTCGCGCGCTGCCTCGCCGAGGGATTCGCCTACCAGGGCGAGGCGTCGCCGTTCACCCACGAGAAGCGCGGCGAGCCGAGCGCGCATCTGCCGCCTTCGTGCTTTGTCGACTTCCTGCAAAACCACGATCAGGTTGGCAACCGCGCCTTGGGCGAACGCTTGGCCCAGCTGGCGCCCAGGCACGTTCTTTTTTCACTAACTGCAATCCAGCTGCTCGCCCCCTCTCCGCCGCTCCTTTTCATGGGCGAGGAGTGGGGCTGCCGGCAGCCGTTCCTCTTCTTCTGCGATTTCGCGGGCGAGCTGGGCGAGGCGGTGCGCAAGGGCCGGCGCGAGGAGTTCAAGCGCTTCGCGGCGTTCCAGGACGCGAAGATGCGCGAGAAGATTCCCGATCCGCTCGCCGAGAGCACCTTCCGGGCGTCGGTGCTCGACTGGTCGAGAGCCGACGAGGGCTTTCGCCGGCACTACCGCGAGCTCCTCGCCCTGCGGCAGAAGGAGATCGTGCCGCACGATTGCCCGCCCGGGCGCTATCGGATGCTCGGCGAGCGCGCCTTCCGGGTCGACTGGGGTCGACTGGCATTGATCGCGAACCTGGACGAGCAGGCGATCAAGACCGACGCGCCCTCCGCGAGGATCCTCTGGTCGAACGGCGCGGCGGGCGAACCCTGGTCGGTGCAATGGCTCGTGCAAGACTAGAAGCTTGAAAGAAATCGCCGACAGCTACCTGGACGTCTGGGGCCACGAGAAGAAGATCGACCCGGATGTGCGCGACGCGCTCGCGCGCGCGATCGGGCCAGCGCCTTCGGGGAAAGCGAGGGCTGCGAAGCATCGCCTCCCGCGCGGGCGCTGCTACCAGCCGGAGCTCCTCGAGCGCGGTGGGCGGGTCTGGGGGTTCACGGTGCAGCTCTATGGGCTGCGCTCGGCGCGCAACTGGGGCATCGGCGACTTCGGCGACCTGCGCTCGCTCGTCGAGCTCGCGGCCAAGCTCGGCGCCGCGGTGGTGGGCGTCAATCCGCTGCACGCGACGGAGGGCAGCCCGTACAGTCCGTCCAGCCGGCACGCGCTCAACTTTCTCTACCTCGACGTCGAGGTGATCCCGGAATTCGCCGCCAGCGCGGCGGCGCAGCGTCTGGTGCGCTCGCCGGCGTTTCAGCAAAGAGTCCTGTCGCTGAGGGAAGCGGAGCTCGTCGACTACGCCGGCGTGGCGCAGGCAAAGCTCGAGGTCCTCGAGCTGGTCTTCCGCAGCGTGAAGCGGCCCGCTGCGCGGCCCGGCAGCTTTGCCGTGTTCGAAGCGCTGCGCGAGAAATTCGGCGGCGGCTGGCAGAGCTGGCCGCAGGAGTATCGACAGCCGCGCTCGCCGGCGGTGCAGCGCTTCGCGAGGAGCCGTGCCCGTCGGGTGGCGTTCTACCAATGGCTGCAGCAGCAGGCACGCGCGCAGCTCGACGCCGTGCAGCGCCGCGCGCACGAGCTCGGCATGCCGATCGGGCTCTACGCCGACCTTGCGCTCGGCGCCGACCGGGGCGGCGCCGAGGTGTGGGACGAGCAGGATGTGTTCGCCGTCGATGTCTCCTGCGGCGCGCCGCCCGACGAGTTCAATCCGAAGGGGCAGGACTGGGGGTTGCCGCCCTATTCGCCGCGGGCGCTCCGCGCGAGCGGCTACAAGGCATTCATCGAGCTGCTGCGCGCGAACATGCCGGAAGGCGGCGCGCTGCGGATGGACCATGTCATGGCGCTGCAGCGCCTATGGTGGATCGCCCCCGGCCAGACGCCCGATCGCGGCGGCTACGTTCACTACCCCTTCACTGATCTTCTCGCCATCCTCGCGCAGCAAAGCCGGGAGAGGAAATGCCTGGTGGTGGGGGAAGACCTCGGCACCGTGTCGGCCGAGCTGCGGCAGGCGCTGAACGAGGCGGGTGTGCTCTCCTATCGCCCGCTCTTCTTCGAGAAGCGCGATTCGGAGTTCGCGCCGCCTGGCGCCTATCCCCGCCAGGCGCTGGTGTGCGTGAGCACGCACGACCTGCCGACCTGGCGCGGCTACTGGGCGGCGCACGACCTCGAGCTTCGCGGGCAGCTCGGCCTCAGCGTCGACGCGACCCGGGAGCTGCAGCAGCGCAAGTTCGACCAGGAGAAGCTGCGCCTCGCGCTCGAGCGCGAGGGCCTCGACCGCTCGTCGCGCTCGGCGCACGCCTTCATCGCGCGCACGCCGAGCGAGATCGCCATGGTGCAGCCCGAGGACGTGTTCGAGCTGATGAACCAGGCGAACCTCCCCGGTACGGTGGAGCAGCACCCGAACTGGCGGCGCAGGATTCCGGTGGCGCTGGAGAAGTGGGCGGCCGACCCGCGCGTCGCCGCCATCGCCTCGGCGATGGCCGAACGCAGCCTGCATCCGGACCGGCCACTGCGCGTGCCCGGCGCGACCTACCGCCTGCAGTTCCACAAGGGCTTCCGTTTCCGCGACGCGATTGCGCTCGTGCCCTACCTCGCGCGCCTCGGCGTGACCCATCTCTACGCGTCGCCCTTCCTCAAGGCGCGGCCCGGCAGCATGCACGGCTACGACATCGTCGACCACAATTCGGTCAACCCGGAGATCGGCACCGCCGCCGAGCTCCACAAGTTGATCGATGATCTGAAGAAGCAAGGATTGGGGCTCATTCCCGATCTCGTGCCGAACCACATGGGCGTGCTGCATGCCGATAACGCCTGGTGGCTCGACGTCCTCGAGAAAGGCCGCGCCTCGCCCTATGCCCGCTTCTTCGACATCGACTGGTCGCGCGGCAAGCTGCTGCTGCCGGTGCTGGGCAAGCACTATGGCGAGGCGCTCGAGGCGGGCGAGCTGAAGCTGGAGAAGCGGGGCGGTCGCTGGAGCGCGCGCTACTTCGACCATCGCTTCCCGCTCAACCGCAAGTCGACGCAGGACCTGCGCAAGCCGATTACCGAGCCGCTGGCACTGCATCGTCTGCTGCAGAAGCAGCATTACCGGCTCGCCTACTGGCGCGTCGCCTCCGACGAGATCAACTATCGGCGCTTCTTCGAGATCACCGATCTCGCCGGCGTGCGCGCCGAGGACCCGAAGGTGTTCGAGGAAACGCACCGCCTGGTGGCGCGCCTCGCGCGTCGCGGCGGCGTCGACGGCGTTCGCATCGACCATCCCGACGGCCTCGCCGACCCCGGCGAATATCTCGAGCGTCTGCACCGCCTGTTCGTCAAGCCGTGGATCGTGGTGGAGAAGATCCTCGCCGACTACGAGGCGCTGCGCGAGGACTGGCCGGTCGACGGCACGACCGGCTACCGCTTCGCCAACGTCCTCACCGGCGTCTTCATCGACCCCTCCAGCGAGAGGCAGTTCGACCGCATCTGGCAGCGCTTCACGCTCGAGCGCCGGAGCTTCGACGAGATCGCCGTCGAGAGCCGCTATCTCATCATGGGCACCACGCTAGCCGCCGAGCTCCTCATGCTCTCGAACTGGCTCGCGCGCATCGCCGCCGGCAATCGCAAGACGCGCGACTACACGGCGAGCGGTCTGCGCAAGGCGCTCGCCGAGATCGCCGCGCGCTTCCCGGTCTATCGCACCTACGTCAGCCCGCGCGGCGTCGCCGACAGCGACCGGCGCTGGATCGACTGGGCGGTGAGCGCGGCGAAGCGCGCGAGCCGCATCGCCGATCCCGGGGTTTTCGATTTCGTGCGCAGCGTGCTCACCATGGAGGCGGCGCCGCCGGCAGGGGAGCGTCGGCGCGAGATGCTGCGCTTCGCGATGCGCTTCCAGCAGTTCACCGCGCCGGTGGTGGCGAAGGGCGTCGAGGACACGGCGTTCTACCGCTACAACCGGCTGCTGCCGCTAAACGAGGTGGGCGGCCATCCCTCGCGCTTCGGCCTGTCCCTGAAGGCCTTCCATGCCGCGAGCGAGGACCGCGCGCGGCGCTGGCCGGGAACGATGCTCGGCAGCTCGACCCACGACACGAAGCGCTCGGAAGACGTGCGCGCGCGGCTCGGCGTGCTCTCGGAGCTGCCGTCGCTGTGGCGGCTTTGGCTGCGGCGCTGGAGCCTCATCAACCGCGGCCTGCGGGCGGAGAATTCCAACGCACCCTCGCGCGGCGACGAGTACCACTACTATCAGGCGCTGCTGGGCATTTGGCCTTCATCGTCACCCGATGAGGCCGAAATTGCGCAGTTGCGCGAAAGGCTGAAGGCCTACATGCTCAAGGCCGTGCGCGAGGCCAAGCAGCGCACGAGCTGGATCAACCCCGACACCGAGTACGAGGCGGCGCTCGAGCGCTTCGTCACGGAGTCGCTCGGCCACAGCGTCTTCGTGCGCGAGCTGAACGAGGCCGTGCCGCGCCTGGCGCGCCTCGGCATGCTGGTCGGCCTCTCGCAGGCGCTCGTCAAGGTCGCCTCGCCGGGCGTCGCGGACTACTACCAGGGCACGGAGCTGTGGGATTTCAGCCTGGTGGATCCGGACAATCGGCGTCCCGTCGATTACGACCTGCGAAAAGGATTGCTGGACCGGGACTCCTCTTCGAGCGAGATGCTGGAAAACCTGCCGGACGGCCGCGCCAAGCTGCATGTGATCCGCAAGGGGCTCGAGATCCGCAAGCGCCATCCCGGCCTGTTCTACGGCGGAAGCTACACGCCGCTCTACGCCAGCGCCGGGCGCGAGCAGAACGTGATCGCTTTCGCGCTGCGCTCGGGCGGGAAAACCCTCGTTCCGGTCGCGCCGCGGCTCTTCGCGCGCCTCATGGCGACCGGGGACGTCGCGCCGACGGGCGCGCACCTCTGGGGCGAGGCGCGGCTCGCGCTGCCGCAGATGGAATTCGAGGATGTGCTCACCGGCCGGCGCCATCGCGGCGGCGCGACGCCGCTCGCCGAGCTGCTCGCCGAATTTCCGGTAGCTTTGCTCCTGGCATGAACCTCGCCCTCAGCCTCGGCATGGCCGCCAACCCGCGCACCTGGCCGATTTTCGACGGCCGGGTAAAGGCGGACGGCATCGACCTCCTGCCGAGCCCGGTCCATCCCTCGGAGCTCTTCTGGCGCCAGCTCAAGTTCGGCGACTTCGACGTCTCCGAGATGTCGATGTCGTCGCTGATGATGGCGGTCGCCGCCGCGCGCAGCGATCAGGAGCGCCGCTGGGTCGGCTTGCCGGTCTTCACCACGCGCAAGCTCTTCCACACCGAGATTCTGGTGCGGCGCGCGGCAGGGATCGAGAAGCCCGCCGACCTCAAAGGGCGGCGCGTCGGCGTTCCCGAGTACCAGCAGACCGCCGCGCTGTGGACGCGCGGCGCGCTCGAGCACGAGTTCGGGGTGCGCGCTTCCGACCTGGAATGGTGGATGGAGCGTGTGCCGAGCCACAGCCATCGCGCCGCGGTCGGCTTCGACGCGCCGCCGGGCGCCACGATCAAGCAGGTCCCGGCCGAGGAAAACCTCGGCACGATGATCCTCGCCGGGAAGATCGACGCGATCGTGCACTACATCGTCAATCCGAATCTCGTCGACCGCAGCAAGGCCGATCTCTGGCATCACCCGGACATCCGGCCGCTCTTTGCCGACCCGCTCGCCGAAGGCGTGCGTTACTACCGGAAGACCGGTCTGCTGCCCATCAATCACGGCATGGTCGTCAAGCGCGAGATCGCCGAGCGCCATCCGTGGGTGATCCTCAACCTGCTCAAGGCGTTCGAGCGCGCCAACGATATCGCCGAGCGCGAACGCCTGGAGCACGCGCAATACCACGTCGCCACTGGAGGGGTGGATCCTGAAAAGCTTTCCGTCCCGTTGGTGCGACACGGGATCACGGCAAATCGCAAAGTCCTCGAAACCGCCGCCCAATACTCGCAGGAGCAGGGTCTCACGCCTCGGCGCGTGACGCTCGAGGAAATCTTTGCCTCCAGCAGCCTCGACCAATAATCCATAATTCTCTCCCGTACAGGAGGGAGCCATGGCCAAGGTCTATGCTGCCGACGACCCGCGGCTCGGGCGGGTGACCTACCGCGACCGCAAGCGCTTCTGGTGGTCGCTCTCCGTGCTTTACCCGCTGCTGCCGTTTACGGGCATGGCGGCGCACGCCTGGACCGGCTGGCAGCTCGCGCTCGGCGTGCCGCTCGTCATCAGCTACGGCCTCATGCCGCTGCTCGACTACCTGATCGGCGAGGACGGGAACAATCCGCCCGAGGCCGTGGTGCCGCAGCTCGAGCAGGACCGCTATTACCGCTGGCTCACGTGGATCACCGTGCCGCTGCACTTCGTGGCGCTGATCGGCTGCGCCTGGTGGGTCGGCACGCACGATCTTTCCTGGTGGGCGGTGGTGATGCTCGGCTACATCGCCGGCACCGATTCCGGCCTCGGCATCAACACCGGGCACGAGCTTGGCCATAAGTACAACCGCTTGGAGCAATGGCTGGCGCGCCTGGTGCTTGCGGTGCCGGCCTACGGCCACTTCACCGTGGAGCACGGCCGTGGGCACCATCGCTGGGTTTCCACGCCGGAAGACCACGCGAGCGCGCGTATGGGCGAGAGCATCTACCGCTTCTCGCTCCGCGAATTGCCGGGCGGCATCCGCCGCGCGTGGCAGCTCGAGAAGGAGCGCCTCGCGAAGGAGGGCAGGAGCGCTTGGAGCGTGCACAACACCATGCTCCAGTCCTACGCCATCACGGCCGTGCTGCAGCTTGGCCTGATCGCCGCCTTCGGCTGGATCATGCTGCCCTTCCTCGCCGTGCACAACGTGATCGCCTGGTGGCAGCTCACCTCGGCGAACTACGTCGAGCATTACGGCCTGCTGCGCCAGCGCCTGGCCAACGGCCAGTACGAGGCGCCGCAGCCTCACCACTCCTGGAATGCCAATCACGTCATCACCAACCTCGCGCTCTTCCACCTGCAGCGCCACTCGGACCACCATTCCTATCCCTCGCGGCGCTACCAGTCGCTGCGCGACTTCCCGGATCTCCCGCAGCTGCCGAGCGGCTACTTCGGCATGTTCCCGCTCTCCTACGTACCGCCGCTCTGGTTCCGCGTGATGGACCCGCGGCTGCTCGCGCTGCCCCACGTCCGCCGCGATCTCAGCAAGGTGAACATCGATCCGCGCAGGCGCGATCGCATCCTCGCGCGCTACGGCGTGCCCGCAACTGTGAAGACTTAGAGAAGATTGGAGACCGGCTAACACGCTGTTACAGGAATTGCATTTTGTCGATTCACGCTGCGCCCCCGCGGGAGTTCAATCACCAGCGTGGTTCATTGAACAGGAGACGTAGCCATGTTGAAGAAGATCCTCCTCGCAGTCGCCGCCATCGGCGTCTCGTCCGCGGCTCTTGCGCATGACGGTTGGGACCGCGATCGTGATCGCGAT
The DNA here is from genome assembly GCA_035639215.1 of Burkholderiales bacterium. Lineage (GTDB taxonomy): Bacteria > Pseudomonadota > Gammaproteobacteria > Burkholderiales > SG8-39 > SCGC-AG-212-J23. The sequence goes on along the minus strand of DASQYN010000611.1, from coordinate 389 downwards.
CGCCATCACGACCGCCGTGTCGAGCGCTTACATCAGGAACGCCCGCGCGTCGTCGAGCGCGCTCCGGTCGTATATCGGCAGCCGGGAGTTTCGGTCTCGGTGAACCTGCCATGGTAAGTCGCGTACATTTGTTGCTGCCCGGCGGCATGCGCCTCTCCACGATGCTCCTCGCCTCGGCGCAGTTGCTTGCATGGTCGACAGGAACCTTTGCCGACGTCGGCGCGCAGCTCAAGCATTCTGGCGGTGCGCTCTATGCGCAGCGCGAGCGCGGCGACGAAGAGCGCCGAGGCGAAGAGCGGCGCGGCGAGGAGCGCCGGCCGCCGCCGCACTTCGCCGACTTTCATCGCGGCGAGCGGCTCACCCGGGACTACCGGCATCCCAACTACGTC
>DASQYN010000610.1:0-2091 GCA_035639215.1 Burkholderiales bacterium | reverse complement strand
CACAGCAGGTGGCGCACGCCCTGCCAATCGCTCATGCGAGGACTTCGTGCTCGAGGACCAGCGCCGCCGCTTCCGCGAGATCGTGCGCGATGTGCTCGGGCACGCGCTCCGGCGTGACCTCCCATTGGGTCTCGTTGCCGTTGTCGACGAGCACGGTGCGGCAGCCGGCGCGCCGGCCGGCTTCCACGTCGTCGAGGATGTCGCCGACCATCCAGGACTCGGCGAGCTCGATGCGGTGCTCGCGCGCGGCGCGCTCGAGAAGACCGGCGGCCGGCTTGCGGCAGCGACAGCCGGCGCGTGGCGCATGCGGGCAGAAGTAAAAGCCGTCGAGGCGGGGCAGCAGATCGCGCAGCCGGCTTTCCACCGCTTTCAGCGCATCGGCGGAAAACCGGCCCAGCGCGATCCCCGGCTGGTTCGAAACGACGATGATGCGGTAGCCGTGCGCGGCGAAGGCGCCGACCGCCGCGAGTGCGCCGGGGGTGAGGACCACGCGCGCCGGGTCGACGTTGTAGGGCACGTTCTCGACCAGCGTGCCGTCCTTGTCGAGGAACACCGCGCGGGTCATGGCCAGCTGCTCTCCCGCATCGGAATGACCATCACTTCCGGGATCACCGTCTCGTCGGGCAGCGTAAGCAGGAAGCGCACCGTCTTCGCCACGTTCGCCGGGTCCTGCAGGACGCCGGGGTCGATGTCGGGGAAGCGCTCGAGCAGGAACGGCGTGCGCATGCCGCCCGCCACCACCGCGCTTACTTTGATGCGGTGCGGACGCAGCTCGGCGTGCAGCGCATGCGAAAGCCCGAGCAGCCCCCACTTGCTCGCGTGGTAGGCCGAGGCGTTAGGCCAGGCGCGCTTCGCCGCCGTGGAGGCGATGTTGACGATGTGGCCGCCGCCCTGCGCCTTCATCAGCCGCGAGGCGTGCTTGGCGAGCAGGAACGGCGCGCGCAGGTTGACGTCCATCACCGAGTCCCACTGCGCGAGCGAGAGCTCCTCGATCGGCAGCGTGAAGTCGACGCCGGCATTGTTGACCAGCACGTCGAGCCGGTCGAGGCCGCCGATCGCCTTCGCTATCTCGCTATCGTTCGCGAGATCGAGCTGCATCGGCTTCGCGGGACCGGAAACGGGAAAACTTCTGTCGGCGGCGAGCACCTCATGGCCCGCCTCGGCTAGCTCGCGGCAGATCGCGGCGCCGAGGCCGCGCCCGCCGCCGGTCACCAGGGCAAGCTTCTTCATGCCGCCACCGCCGCGACGCGAACGCGCCGCTGCGGCGCGCGCACGCCGAGCACCTCTTCATAGAACGCCGCGACCGAGCGCGCTACCTTGGGCCAGGTGAACTGGGCCTGCACGCGGTGCAGGCCCGCCCGACCCAGGTCCTTCAGCCGCTCGCGGTCGGCGAGCATCTCGGCCGCCTTCGCGGCGAAGGCCTCGGCGTCGTTGGGCGGCACGAGCGCGCCGGTCACGCCGTCGGCGACGCTGAATCGAATCCCGCCGACGTCGGCGCCGAGCACCGGCGTTGCGCAGGCCATCGCCTCGAGCGGCGTGATGCCGAAGGGCTCGTACCAGGGCGTGGTGCAGAAGAGGTCGGCGGCGCTGTAATAGAGCTTGAGGAACTCGCGCGAGCGCCGTCCGGTGAAGCAGACCTGGCGCTCGACGCCTTCCTCGGCGGCGATCGCCTTGAGGCGGCCGATCTCCGGCGTGAGCACAGGGTCGGGCAGGTCGGAGTTACCGCCGACCACGATGAGGCGCGCCATCACGCCGTGCGCGCGCGCCAGGCGGCCGAGGCCGCGCACCAGGTTGTCGATGCCCTTGCGCGGCGCGAGCCGTCCGACATTGAGCAGGATCGGCTCCTCGCCTGAAAGGCCGAGCGCGCGGCGGGCGAAGGCCTTGGTGATCGGCCAGAGCTCGCCCTTGTCGTAGCCGCACGGGATCACCGCGACGCGCCGCACGTCGGCGCGGTAGAGCGTCGTCAGGTCGACGCGGTCCTGCGGGCACTCGGCGATGATGCCGTCGGCGCGCTCGATGGTCTGGTCCTCGATGGCGAGGCGCTCGCTCGGGAACTGATCGGCGGCGCCCTGGTGCAGCCGGCGCACGCGG
>DASQYN010000609.1:0-21564 GCA_035639215.1 Burkholderiales bacterium | reverse complement strand
GCTCGGCTCGCGGCGCGACTTGACGAGCGCTTGAGTGCGTTATCCTAGGCGCGTGGACCGCGCGGCCATCGTCAGGCGCCTCGATGCGTACGAGCGCCTCATCCGGCTCGACAAGCCGATCGGCACGCTGCTGCTGCTCTGGCCTACGCTCTGGGCGCTCTGGTTGGCGGCGGACGGCCGGCCACCCCCGGGCATGGTGCTCATCTTCGTCGTCGGCACCCTTCTCATGCGCTCGGCCGGCTGCGCGGTGAACGACTACGCCGACCGGGAATTCGACCCCCATGTCGAGCGTACGCGGGCGCGGCCACTCGCCGCTCGCGAGATCGAGCCCTGGGAGGCGCTGGCGGTCGCGGCGAGCCTCGCCGTCGCGGCCTTCGGCCTCGTGCTCTTTCTCAACCGCTTCGCAGTCGCACTTTCCTTCCTTGGCGCGGCGATCGCCGCGAGCTATCCGTTCGCCAAGCGCTTTTTCCCGTTTCCGCAGGCCTATCTCGGCATCGCCTTCGGCTTCGGCATCCCGATGGCCTACGCTGCCGTGCAAGGCCGCTTGTCCGCGGAATGCGCGCTGCTGCTCGCGGGCAACGTCTGCTATGCCTTCGCCTACGATACGGAATACGCCATGGTCGACCGCGACGACGACGCGAAGCTCGGCATCCGTTCCTCGGCGCTGACCCTGGGCCGCTGGGACGTGCCCGTCGTCATGGCGAGCTACGCGCTCATGCTGCTGTCTCTCACCCTGGTCGGCACTTTCGGCAGGCTCGCGTGGCCGTATAACGCCGGCCTGGTGGTCGCGGCGGTCATGATGCTCTACCACGGTTGGCTGATCCGCAGCCGCACGCGCGAAGGCTGCTTTCGTGCCTTCCGCCACAACAACTGGGTCGGCGCCGCGATCTTCGCCGGCATCGTCGCGAGCTTCGCCGTCGCATGAGCGCGACCGTCGAAGCCCCGCCGCCGCTCACGCGCTTCGAGTTCACGAGCGGGGTGCAGCGCGGCTCGCATCTCGCGCTCTATCCGCGCTGCCTCGTGCACCGCGCGGAATCGCAGCTCGAGACCCTGCCGCTCGCCGGCCTCGCCGCGGTCCGGGTCGCCTTCCGCCGCGACTCGCGCAAGCTCGGCTGGGGCATCGCGCTCGTCGTCGTCGCGCTCATCCTGCTCGCCGTGGCCGGGCCGCTTGGCAGCTTCGCTGGACAGGCGGCGGCCGACATGGCCTCGGGAGGGTCGCAGGGCGTCGCGCGGGCGCTCTACACGCTGTTTCGCTTCATCGAGGGCGTGGCGAGCCTGATGCCCGCGATGGCGCTCGCCTGCGCGCTCGGCGGTGCCGCGCTCGGCGTCTATGGCTGGCGCGGCACGACCGTGCTCACGCTGAGCCTGGGCGGCGGCGAGCGCGTCTACTGGGTGCGCGGCCGCGATACGTTGCTGCTCGATTTCGCCGAGATGGTGAGCGAGCGGATGACCTCGCTCGCGAGGTAAGAAAGCGAATGAGCTACGCTGACCTGCGCGAGTTTCTCTCGCAGCTCGAGGCGCGCGGCGAGCTGAAGCGCATCGTCGCTCCCATTTCGCCGCGCCTCGAGATGACCGAGGTGTGCGACCGCGTGCTTCGCGCCGGGGGTCCGGCGCTGCTCTTCGAGCGTCCAGCCGGCTTCGACATCCCGGTGCTCGCCAACCTGTTCGGCACGGTAGGCCGCGTCGCCGCCGCCATGGGGCTGGCGAACGAAAAGCAGCTGAGAGAGATCGGCGAGCTGCTCGCCAGCCTGAAGGAGCCGGAGCCGCCGCGCGGCCTGCGCGACCTGTGGGAGAAGTTCCCCGTGTTCAAGCGGGTGCTGGACATGGCGCCGCGCGTGCGCTCGGGCGCGCCGTGCCAGGAACTGGTGCGCGAGGGCAAGGACGTCGATCTCACGCGGCTGCCGGTGCAGCATTGCTGGCCGGAGGATGCCGCGCCGCTCATCACCTGGGGCCTGACCGTCACTCGCGGCCCGCACAAGAAGCGCCAGAACCTGGGCATCTATCGACAGCAATTGCTCGGCCCGAATCGGCTCATCATGCGCTGGCTCGCGCATCGCGGCGGGGCGCTCGACTTCCGCGACCATCGACAGGTTTCCAGGGACCCGTTTCCCGTCGCGGTCGCGCTCGGCGCCGACCCGGCGACCTTGCTGGCGGCGGTCACCCCGGTGCCCGACACGATGAGCGAATACCAGTTCGCGGGGCTGCTGCGCGGGGCGCGCACCGAGCTCGCGCGCTGCGTCGGCAGCGAGCTGCAGGTGCCGGCCTCGGCGGAGATCGTGCTCGAGGGGGTGATCGGCGAAGAGACCGCGGAAGAAGGCCCGCACGGGGACCACACGGGCTACTACAACGAGGCGGAGCGCTTTCCGGTGTTCACCGTCGAGCGCATCACTTCGCGGCGCTCGCCGATCTACCACTCCACCTATACCGGCCGGCCGCCCGACGAGCCGGCGATCCTCGGCATGGCGCTGAACGAGCTGTTCGTGCCGCTGCTCGTCAAGCAGTTCCCGGAGATCGACGACTTCTATCTGCCGCCCGAGGCGTGCTCGTACCGCCTGGCCGTGGTGAGACTGCGCAAGCAGTATCCCGGGCATGCGAAGCGCGTGATGTTCGGCGTGTGGAGCTTCCTGCGCCAGTTCATGTACACGAAGTTCGTCATCGTGGTCGATGAGGACGTCGACGTGCGCGACTGGAACGACGTGGTGTGGGCGCTCGCCACGCGGGTCGATCCGGCGCGCGACTGCCTGACGGTCGAGGACACGCCGATCGACAGTCTCGATTTCGCGAGCCCGGTCGCCGGACTGGGCTCGAAGATGGGCATCGACGCCACGAACAAGTGGCCGGGCGAGACCGCCCGCCGATGGGGGCGGCCGATCGCTATGGATGCAGAGACCCGGCGACGGGTCGATTCGTTATGGGGCGAGCTGGGGCTGTAGGTCCCTGGTAGAGCCACTCCAGTAGCGCGTCCATCGCCGGGTCGGCCTCCGGCGCGCGCGGATGGTTGACGATCATGACCACCGTGTGGCGCCGGCCGCGCCGATCGAGCACATAGCCGGCCATGGCGCGGGCATCCGCGAGCAGCCCGGTCTTGATGTGCGCGTGGCCGGCGATGCTCTCGTCCTTGAGCCGCTTCTTCATGGTGCCGTCGTAGGCGACGACGGGAAGCGAAGCGATGAACTCGGGCATCACCGAGCTGCGCCAGGCGGCCTGCAGCAATGCGTTCATGTGCGCCGCGCTGATGCGCTCGACGCGCGAAAGCCCCGAGCCGTTCTCCAGCACCAGCTCCGGCATGGCGAGGCGCTTCGACTCGAGCCATTCGCGGACGGCCTGCGCCGACTTGCCGGCTTCCGCCGGCGGGCCGGCGAGCTCGGCGCCGAGCGTGAGGAAGAGCTGGCGCGCCATGACGTTGTTCGAGAACTTGTTGATGTCGCGCACGACGAGGGCGAGCGGCTCCGACTCGTGCGTGTAGAGCAGCTGCGCGCCCGGGGACACGGTGCCTTCGCGCAGCGTCCCGGTCCAGGTGCCGCCCAGCTCCGACCAGAGCTCGCGCACCAGTCCCTCGAGATACTCGCCCGGCTCGTAGAGCGCCACGTTCATGTCGCGCTCGCCGCAGCTCGCCGGGTAGGCGCCGGTGAAGCTCGCCGAGGGCGGCCGCGGCTGGAAGGCCGCCTGCAGCAGCTCGCGAAACGCCCGGCCCTCGGGGCAGGCGCCGCCTGCGATCTTCAGCGAGTTGACGATCGCGAGCCCGGGCAGCGCCGGCTCGGCGTAGATGCGCACGCCCTTGTCGTCTTCCGGGATGAAGGTGAAACGCAACGACTTGAAATTGACCAGCAGGGCGTCGGGCGTGACGTTGTAAGGGCGATAGGGTTCGCTATCGAAGGGCGAGTACTGGGCGGGCGCAAAATAGCTGCGATCGAGGACGATGTCGCCGCGCAGGTCGCGCAGGCCGCGGCCGCGCAGGTTGCGCAGCAGCATCCAGAAGCTCTCGGTGTCCAGCTTCGGATCCCCCGTGCCGCGCAGCACGAGGTCCTTGCCGTCGAGATAGGCCTCGGTGGGCCAGCGATACGCGGGGCCGAGCTGCTCCAGGGCGACCCAGGTCGTGACGAGCTTCATCGTCGAGGCGGGATTCATCGGCGCGCGCTCGTTGAGCGCGATCCTCGGCTGCGGGGCGTCGATGTCCTGCACCACCGCAGCGACGCTCGAGAGAGGGATGCCCGCGGCCTGCAGCGCTCGCGTCACGCTCCTCGGCAGATCGGCGCCGCTCGTCGGCGCGGCGCCGAGCAGAGCCAGCGCCATTGCGCCCACCCACTTGAAAGCCGCAGGGCCCGGCTTTATTATTAGCACTCGTTCGAGCTGAGTGCTAAGCCATTTTCGCGCTGCAGCACCAGGCTTCGATTTCCGGGTGGGGAGCGTTCTCAACCCATTGTAAGACATCGCATTTTCAATGCGTTTATTGGGAGTTTCCAGATGAAGATTCGTCCGTTGCATGACCGCGTGATCGTCAAGCGCATCGAGGAAGAGCGCAAGTCCGCGGGCGGTATCGTCATTCCCGACACCGCTGCCGAGAAGCCCGATCAGGGCGAAGTGGTTGCCGTCGGCAAGGGCAAGAAAGACGACCAGGGCAAGCTTATCCCGCTCGACGTGAAGGTGGGCGACAAGATCCTGTTCGGCAAGTACTCCGGCCAGACGGTAAAGGTGAAGGGCGAAGAGCTCCTCGTCATGCGCGAGGAAGACATCATGGGCGTCATCGAAGGCGCGTAAGCAGCACATCCCAGGAACACAGGAGAACAAGCAATGCCAGCCAAAGAAGTACGCTTCCACGAGGGCGCGCGCGCCAAGATGGTTCACGGTTTGAACATCCTCGCCGACGCCGTCAAGGTCACCCTCGGCCCCAAGGGCCGCAACGTGGTGCTCGAGCGCTCGTTCGGCTCGCCGACCGTCACCAAGGACGGCGTGTCGGTGGCGAAGGAGATCGAGCTGAAGGACAAGTTCGAGAACATGGGCGCGCAGATGGTGAAGGAAGTCGCCTCCAAGACTTCCGACGTCGCCGGTGACGGCACGACCACCGCGACCGTGCTCGCGCAGGCGATCGTGCGCGAGGGAATGAAGTACGTCGCCTCGGGCATGAACCCGATGGACCTCAAGCGCGGCATCGACAAGGCGGTGTCCGGCGTAGTGGACGAGCTGAAGAAGATCTCCAAGCCGTGCTCGAGCTCCAAGGAGATCGCGCAGGTTGGCTCGATCTCGGCCAATGCCGACGCGAACATCGGCAAGATCATCGCCGACGCGATGGACAAGGTCGGCAAGGAAGGCGTGATCACGGTCGAGGACGGCAAGTCGCTCGAGAACGAGCTCGATCTCGTCGAGGGCATGCAGTTCGACCGCGGCTATCTCTCGCCTTACTTCATCAACAACCCGGAGAAGCAGATCGCCGTGCTGGAGGATCCGTACATCCTCCTGCACGACAAGAAGATCTCCTCCATCCGCGAGCTGCTGCCGGTCCTCGAGCAGGTGGCGAAGGCCGGCAAGCCGCTGCTCATCATCGCCGAGGAAGTGGAAGGCGAAGCGCTCGCCACGCTGGTGGTGAACAACATCCGCGGCATCCTGAAGACCGTCGCGGTCAAGGCGCCGGGCTTCGGCGACCGCCGCAAGGCGATGCTGGAAGACATGGCCATCCTCACCGGCGGCACGGTGATCTCCGAAGAGCTCGGCCTCAAGCTCGAGAACGGGACGCTCAAGGACCTGGGCCGCGCGAAGAAGGTCGAGTCCGGCAAGGAGAACACCACCATCATCGACGGCGCGGGCGAGAAGCAGCAGATCGAGGGCCGCGTGAAGCAGATCCGCGTGCAGATCGACGAGGCGACGAGCGACTATGACCGCGAGAAGCTGCAGGAGCGCGTGGCGAAGCTGGCCGGCGGCGTGGCCGTGATCAAGGTCGGTGCCGCGACCGAAGTCGAGATGAAGGAGAAGAAGGCCCGCGTCGAGGACGCGCTGCACGCGACCCGCGCCGCGGTGGAAGAGGGCATCGTCCCGGGCGGCGGCGTGGCGTTCGTTCGCGCCAAGCAGACGCTCGAAGGCAAGCTGAAGGGCGAGAACCTCGACCAGGAAGCGGGCATCAAGATCGTGATGCGCGCGCTCGAGGAGCCGCTGCGCACCATCGTCGCGAACGCCGGCGAGGAGCCTTCGGTGGTGCTCAACAAGGTGCTCGAGAGCAAGGGCAACTACGGCTTCAACGCGCAGACCGACGAGTACGGCGATCTCGTGCAGCAGGGCGTGATCGACCCGACGAAGGTCACGCGCACGGCGCTGCAGAACGCCGCTTCCGTGGCCGGCCTGATGCTCACCACCGACGCGATGGTGGCCGAGCTGGTGGAAGAGAAGAAGGCGGGCGGCGGCCATTCGCACGGCATGCCCGACATGGGCGGCATGGGCGGCATGGACATGTAAGGCCTGCAAGGAAGCAGAGGGAACCCAGGTTCCCTCCGCACCTCCTTCCTCTGTAGTGAAAGGGCGCTTCGGCGCCCTTTTTCTTTATAATCCGCCCCTTCCTCGCAGGACGGCCAAGTAGCTCAGTTGGTAGAGCAGCGGACTGAAAATCCGTGTGTCGCTGGTTCGATTCCGGCCTTGGCCACCACCCTTCGTTGCGCCGCCATGCCCGAACGCCGCTGCGCGGCGGCAGAAAGATCGCTCAAGTCGCTGTATAACCAAAGTTGCATTTTCTGATCCCGTGACACGCGAGCTCGGTATCGACGATCCGTACCGCACCCTTGTCGAGGCGGTGTACGACTACGCGATCTTCCTGCTAGACCCGGCCGGGCGCGTGGTCAGCTGGAATCCCGGCGCGCAGCGCATCAAGGGCTATCGCGCCGAGGAGATCATCGGCCAGCACTTCTCGCGCTTCTATCCGCAGGAGGCCATCGACCGGCGCTGGCCGCAGCAGGAGCTCGAGCTCGCGGCGGCGCACGGCCGCTTCGAGGACGAGGGTTGGCGCCTGCGCAAGGACGGCAGCCGCTTCTGGGCGAGCGTCGTCATCACGGCGGTGCGCGACCAGCGGGGCGAGTTGCGGGGCTTCGGCAAGATTACCCGCGACCTCACCGAGCGCCGCCGCCACGAGGAGGCGTTGCGCCACAGCGAGGAGCGCTTCCGGCTGATGGTCGATGCCGTCAAGGACTACGCGATCTTCATGCTCGACGCCGACGGCCGGGTGGTGAGCTGGAATCCCGGCGCCGAGCGCATCAAGGGCTACGGCGCCGCCGAAGTGATCGGCCAGCACCTGAGCCTCTTCTACCCGGAAGAGGCGCGCCGGCGCCGCTGGCCCGAGCAGCAGCTCGCCGCCGCGCGCGAGCGCGGGCGCGTCGAGGACGAGGGGCTGCGCGTACGCAAGGACGGCAGCACCTTCTGGGCGCACGTCGTGATGACGCCGGTGCTCGACTCGCGCGGCGAGCTGCGCGGCTACGCCAAGGTGGTGCGCGATCTCACCGACCGCAAGCGCATCGAGGCGCTCGAGAAAGCCGAGCGCCAGACCAACGAGTTTCTCGCCATGCTCGCCCACGAGCTGCGCAACCCCCTCGCGCCGATCAGCAATGCGCTGAGCCTCCTCGCGCGCAAGCCGACCAGCGACCCGGCGGAGCTATGGGTGCGCGAGGTGCTGCAGCGGCAGACGGGCCAGATGACGCGCCTCGTCGACGATCTGCTCGACGTGAGCCGCATCACGCGCGCCGCGGTGGTGCTCGACAAGAAGCCGGTCGACGTGCGCAGCGTCGCGCGCAACGCCGCCGACGCCTCCCGCCAGTGGTTCGACGAGCGCGAGCACCGCTTCGAGGTCGCGCTGCCCGAGGAGCGGCTGGTAGTCGAGGCGGACGAGGTGCGCCTCAACCAGGTGGTGCAGAACCTGCTGCACAACGCGGCGAAGTACACGCCGCGCGGCGGACACATCGTGCTCGAGGCGCAGCGCGAAGGCGCCGACGCCGTGGTGCGCGTGCGCGACAACGGCGTCGGCATGACGCCGGAGCTGCTCGGCTCCGCCTTCGACCTGTTCCGCCAGGGCAGCCAGGGACTGGAGCGCACGCAGGGCGGCCTCGGCGTCGGACTGACGCTGGTGCAGCGGCTCGTCATGCTCCATGGCGGAACGGTGGAAGCGCGCAGCGAAGGCCCTGGCCGCGGCAGCGAGTTCGTGGTGCGCCTGCCGCTGCGCGAGGAGCCGGCCATCGTGCGCGATACAGCAAGCGGTGCGCGCGATGCGCCGGCGCCCTCCGTCCCGCCGCGGCGCATCTTGCTCGTCGACGACAATCACGACGCCGCGCAAGCGCTGCGCCTCCTCCTCGAAGCGGACGGCCACGAGGTGCGCGTCGCCGCCGACGGACCGAGCGGGCTGCAGGTGGCGCGCAGCTATCAGCCCGAGGTGGTGCTGCTCGACATCGGCCTGCCCAAGATGGACGGCTACGAGCTCGCGCGCCGCATTCGTGCCGACGCCGAGCTGCAGGGAACAGTCCTCGTCGCGGTGACCGGCTATGGGCAGATGCACGACCGCGCGCGCGCCTCGGCGTCCGGGTTTCACCACCATCTGGTGAAACCCGTGGAATACCGCGACCTCCAGGAAGTGCTGCGCGCCGCGTTCTAGGCGGCGCGCTCGGCAATCAGCACGACGTTCGAGCCGCCGAAGGCGAAGGAGTTCGACATCACGGCCCGCGGCGGCGCGACCTGCTCGGCGCGCACGGCGACATGGCGAAGCGCGCATGCCGGGTCGGGCTGCTCGAGGAAGGCGGTCGGCGGCAGGATGCCGCGCTCGAGGGCGAGCAGCGCCGCAGCGAGCTCGAGCGCGCCGGCGCCGCCCAGGAGATGCCCGTGCAGCGATTTGGTGGAGCTCACGGGAATGCCCCTCGCCGCGCTGCCGAACACGGCGTTGATCGCTTCGGCTTCCACGACGTCGCCCACCGCGGTCGCCGTGCCGTGCGCATTGATGTAGCCGATCGCCTGCGGCTCGATCTGCGCCTCGCGCAGCGCTTCGCGCATCGCCCGCACCTGTCCGTCGCGATCGGGGCGCGACAGGTGGCTCGCATCGCAAGTGTTGCCGTAGCCGGTCAGCAGGGCGTGGATGCGCGCGCCCCGGGCGCGGGCGCGCGCCTCCTCCTCCAGCACGAACGCCGCCGCGCCCTCGCCCAGCACCAGCCCGGCACGGCGCTTGTCGAAGGGCTTGCAGCTCGCCGAAGCGTCACCGGCATCCGCTGGAGCCAGCGTGCGCAGCGCCTGCCATGCGGCGAGCGAGCCCGGGGTAAGCAGCGCCTCCGAGCCGCCGGCAAGCATCGCGTCGGCGCGGCCGCCGGCGATAAGGCGGCTTGCCTCGCCGAGCGCCATCGCGGACGAAGAGCAGGCGGTGGCGAAATTCGCGAAAGGCCCGCGCAGGCCGTGGCGCATAGCGACGTTCGAGCCTGCGGCGTTGTTCATCGCCATCACGACGGTAAGCGGACGAACGCGCCATTCGCCCTTGCCGTAGACCTGCCGGTACGCCGCTTCGAGCGTGTGCGCGCCGCCGAGCCCCGTGCCCCAGCACACGCCGACGCGCGTCGCGTCCTCGATCAGCAGGGCCGCTTGCGTCATCGCCTGACCGGCCGCGGCAAGCGCAAACTGCGTCGCGCGATCGAGGTTTGTCGCCTCGGCGGCGGCGAGGTGCGCGGGGGCGTCCCAGTCGACGAGGGCTCCCACCTGGACGCCGGAGCCCTGGGCGACTTCGGCCGGCAGCCGGCGCACGCCGGAGCGCGCCTCGGTTAGCGAGCGATGGAAATCGTCGAGCGTCAGTCCGAGCGGCGAGACGACGCCGGCACCGGTAATGGCGACGCGGCGCTGCAGCATCGGTGCCCTCAGGATTTGCCGGCCGCGGCGAGCGAGGCGACGTAGCGCTCCAGGTCGCCCAGGGTCTTGATGCCCTTCAACTGCTCGTCGGAGACGCTAACGCCGAATTCCTCTTCGACCTTGAACATGAACTCGATGAACGAGAGCGAATCGATGCCGAGGGTGTCGAGCGGCGCGGCGGGATCGAGCTTCGCCGGATCGAGGCTGAATTCCTTGGCGGCGAGCTCCTTGATGCGCGCGAGCGTGTCCATTGCGGGCGATTATATTCCGCAAAGCCTTATAATCTGCGGCCTTAGCGCAGCATCGCGCTTGCCTCTGGGAATGATGGGCCTGCCTCTTTGAATCATGGGCTTGTTTGCACTCGGCTTGAATCACCAGACCGCGCCGCTTCCGGTGCGCGAGCGCGTGGTGTTCCACGTCGAGCGCCTGCGCGATGCACTGCTCGAGCTCAAGCGCGGCCTCGCGCGCGAGGCGGCGATCCTCTCCACCTGCAACCGCACCGAGCTCTACGTTTCCGGCGACGAGCCTGACGCCTTCGCAAGGTGGCTCGCGCAATATCACCATCTGCAGCCCGACGGTCTGCAGCCCTACCTCTACACCCTGCCGAGCGAGCAGGCGGTGCGCCACGCCTTCCGCGTCGCTTCGGGTCTCGACTCCATGGTGCTCGGCGAGCCGCAGATCCTCGGCCAGATGAAGGAGGCGGCGCGCGCGGCGCAGTCCGCGGGGACGCTCGGCACGGTGTTGCACAAGCTCTTCCAGCGCTCGTTCGCCGTGGCGAAGGAGGTGCGCACCACGACGCGCATCGGCGCCTCGAGCGTATCGATGGCGTCGGCGGCGGTGAAGCTCGCGGCGCGCATCTTCCCCAGCCTGAAGGACCAGCGCGTGCTTTTCATTGGCGCGGGCGAAATGATCGAGCTCTGCGCGACCCACTTCGCGGCGCAGGGTCCGGCGCGCATCACCATCGCCAACCGCACGCTGGAGCGCGGCGAGCGCCTCGCCCACCGGTTCAACGGCACTGCGATCGAGCTGCGCTCGCTCGCCGAGCACCTGCACGAGCACGACGTGATCGTCACCTGCACCGCCTCGTCGCTGCCGATTCTCGGCAAGGGACTGGTCGAGCGCGCGCTGCGCCAGCGCCGCCGCCGGCCGATCTTCATGGTGGATCTCGGCGTGCCGCGCGACATCGAGCAGGAGGCGGGCGAGCTCGACGACGTGTTCCTCTACACGGTGGACGATCTCGCCGACATCGTCAGCGCCAACCTCGACGCGCGCCGCTCCGCGGTGGAGCAGGCCGAGGCCATCATCGAGACGCAAGTGGGGCAGTTCATGCACTGGATGCAGGTGCGGGCGAACGTGCCGCTCATCCGCAGCCTGCGCGAGCGCGCCGAGCAGGCCCGGCTGCACGAGCTCGAGCGGGCGCGCCGCCTGCTTGCCCGCGGAGAGGACCCTGCTCAGGTGCTCGATGCCCTCTCGCACGGGCTCGCCAACAAGCTGATGCATCCGCCGACCCAGGCGCTGAACGAAGCCTCCGACGAAGAGCGCCAGGCGCTCGCCGACATGCTGGCGCGCCTGTATCGCGCTCCCTGACCGCCGCTCCCGTGAAAGCGACGCTCCGCGCCAAGCTCGACAGCCTCGTCGGACGACTGGAAACGCTGAACCGGCTGCTGGCCGCCGAGGATGCGACGCGCAACCTGGAGCAATTCCGCAACCTGTCGCGCGAGCACGCCGAGCTGTCGGACGTGGTCGGGCGCTACGAGCGCTACCGCCAGGCCGAGGGCGATGCCGAGGCGGCGCGCGAGCTCGCGCTGGGCGAGGAGCTGAAGGAGGCGCAGGCGAGCATGGAGCGCCTGGAGGGCGAGCTGCAGAGGGCGCTGCTGCCGAAGGACCCGAACGACGGGCGCAACCTGTTTCTCGAGGTGCGCGCCGGAGCGGGCGGCGACGAGTCGGCGCTCTTCGCCGGCGACCTTTTGCGGATGTACCTGCGCTACGCGGAGCGCCAAGGCTGGCAGGTCGAGCTGATCTCCGAAAGCCCGGCGGAGCTCGGCGGCTACAAGGAGGTGATCGTGCGCATCGCCGGGCAGGGCGCCTACTCGCGGCTCAAGTTCGAGTCCGGCGGGCACCGCGTGCAGCGCGTCCCGGAAACGGAAGCGCAGGGGCGGATCCATACCTCGGCGTGCACGGTGGCGGTCCTGCCGGAAGCGGACGCGGTGAACGACGTGGTGCTCAATCCCGCGGAGCTGCGCATCGACACGTTCCGCGCCTCGGGCGCCGGCGGCCAGCACGTCAACAAGACGGAGTCGGCGATCCGCGTCACGCATCTGCCGACCGGCATCGTCGTGGAGTGCCAGGACTCCCGCTCGCAGCACAAGAACCGCGAGAAGGCGCTCGGCGTGCTGGCGGCGCGCATCCGCGACAAGCAGCTGCGCGAGCAGCAGGCGAAGACCGCCTCGACGCGAAAATCGCTCATCGGCTCGGGCGACCGCTCCGAGCGCATCCGCACCTACAACTTCCCGCAGGGACGGGTCACCGACCACCGCATCAACCTCACGCTCTACAAGATCGACCGCATCATGGACGGCGAGCTCGACGAGCTGATCGACGCGCTCGCCGCCGAGCACCAGACCGAGCAGCTCGCCCAGCTCGCCGAAGAAGCCGCTTGACGCTTGCCCAGGCAATACGCTCGAGCGGCCTCGCGCCGCACGAGACGCGTCGGCTGCTCTGCCACGCCTGCGGCCTCAGCGAGGCGCAAATCCTGGGCTTCCCGGAAAAACAGATCCCCGGCGCGGCGCAACGGGCGTTCGTCGATCTCCTGTCACGCAGAAAAGCGGGCGAGCCGCTTGCCTACATCGTCGGCGAGAAGGAGTTCTATGGGCTGGCGCTGGAGGTCACGCCGGCGGTGCTGATCCCGCGGCCGGAAACCGAGCTGCTCGTCGAGCTCGCGCTCGCGCGCGATTTCTCGTCGCTCGCCGACCTCGGCACCGGATGCGGCGCCGTCGCGGTCGCGCTGAAGCGCCATCGGCCGGTGGCGCGTGTGGTGGCCGTCGACGCCAGCGCGGCGGCGCTCGCGGTGGCGCGGCGCAACGCCGGGCGGTATGGCCTCGACATCGCATTTCGAGAAGGATCGTGGTTTGCGCCTCTGCGCGGCGAGGGGTTCGACCTGATCGTCGCCAATCCGCCGTATGTCGCGGCCGGCGACCCGCACCTCGCCGAGCTGCGCTTCGAGCCGCAGGCGGCCCTCGTCTCCGGCGCCGATGGGCTCGACGCCCTTCGGGAGATCGCCGCCATGGCGCCGGCGCACCTGACGCCGGGCGGATGGCTGCTGCTGGAGCACGGCTTGGGCCAGGACCCCGCCGTGAGGCAGCTGCTCGGTAAGGCGGGACTTGAAGAAGCGCAGACGTGGCCCGATCTGAGCGGCATCCCCCGCGTCTCGGGGGCGAGGCGGTAAAATCCCCCCATGGATATCCAACAGCGAATCAAGCAACAAGTCTCGTCCAGCCCGGTGGTGCTCTACATGAAGGGCACGCCGCAGATGCCGCAGTGCGGGTTCTCGGCTATGGCAGTGCAGGTGCTGCAGGCGTGTGGCGTGCGCGAGTTCCAGACCTTCAACGTGCTCGCCGACGCGGAGATCCGCCAGGGCATCAAGGAGTATGCCAACTGGCCGACCATCCCGCAGCTCTACGTCAACGGCGAGTTCGTCGGCGGCTCCGACATCATGCGCGAGATGTACCAGTCGGGCGAGCTGCAGAAGCTGCTAGACACTGCCCAGCAGAAGGCCTAGCGTCGAGCGCACCTGCGCCGCGTAGCCGCCGCCGAAGAGGTTGAGGTGGTTGAGCAGGTGATAGAGGTTGTAGAGGTGCTTGCGCAAGGCGTATCCCCGCGCTAGCGGATACGCCGCTTCGTACGCGGCATAGAAGGCCTTCGGGAAGCCGCCGAAGAGCTCGGTCATGGCGAGATCCGCTTCCCGGTCGCCGTAGTAGACCGCCGGATCGAAGATCACCGGCGCCCCCTCCGGCGTGAACGCCGCGTTGCCGCTCCAGAGGTCGCCATGCAGCAGCGCGGGCTCCGGCGAGTGTGAGCGCAGGAGGTCCAGCGCTTTGCCCGGGTCCAAGCGAAATCCCCGCTGTGCCGCGAGCGAGAGCTGCGGCGCGAGCCGGCATTGCGCGAAGAACGTCGGCCAATCGTCGTGCCAGCGGTTTTGCTGCGGCGTCGCACCGAGGTAGTTGTCGCGCGCCCAGCCGAAGCGCGGTCCGGCCTGCCGATGCGTCTGGGCGAGCATCGTGCCGAGCGCCGCCCAGTCGCCCGAGCCTTGCAGCTCGAGAAATTCCAGGACCAGGAAGGCCTCCTGCTCGTGCGTGCCGTGATGGAGCGCGCGCGGCGTGCGGGCGCCGGCGCCGTGCAGCGCCTCGAGGCCGTCGGCCTCGGCGGCGAAGGCGTCGACGAAGCGTGCGTCGTTCACCTTGATGAAGCGCGCTGCTCCCTCGATCGTCGCGCGGTAGCAGCGGTGGATGCAGCCACCGGAGACCGGCCTCACCCCGGTGGCGCGCAACTCCTGGAACAGATCCTTCAACCCGAGGTGAGCCGGGTGTTCGCGAGATTCAGCCGCTCGACGAGGATGCCGATGAACGCGCGGTCGAACTTGCTGCGGCAGGCGATGCTCGCCTGCTCGAGATCGGCGACGCGCATGCGCAGGATGCGCGAGTCCGCGGCCGCCGTCACGCTCGCGCTGCGCCGCATGCCATGGCCGGGGTCGCCGTTCACCGAGAGATAAGCCATCTCGCCGAAGCATTCGCCCGGGCCGAGCACGGAAAGCAGCTTCTTGTTCTTCGTGACGCGCACCTCGCCGTCGAGGAGCACGCAGAAGAAGTCGCCCGGCTGGCCTTCCTGGATGAGCGCCGTGCCGGCGCCGACGCGCTCCCATTGGCCGCGCTCGATAACCTCCCACAGCTCGGGGTCGGCGAAGTCGGCGAAGAAGCGCATCGAGCGCAGCGCCGCAAAGCGGTCCGCCTCGCCCGCCAGCTCGCGGCCGCTCGCCTGGCCCAGCCCGGCGCGCAGCGCTTCGATCAGGTCGGCGGCGAACTCGTCGCCGCTGTGGTAGCGGCGCGCGGCCTCCTTCTGCATCGCGCGGCGCACGATGCGGTCGAGCGAGGCCGGCACCTCGGCGCGCAGGCTGGACGGCGGCGGCGCATCGGTCTGCGTGATCTGGTAGATCATGCTGAACTTGTTGGTGCCGCGGTAGGGCAGCGTGCCGGTGAGCATCTGGTACATCACCACGCCGAGCGAGTAGAGATCGGTGCGGTGATCGACGATCTCCTCGCGGATCTGCTCGGGCGACATGTAGGCCGGCGAGCCGACGCCGGTGATCTGCGTCGTCTCCGCGCCGACGTTGAGCGCCAGGCCGAAGTCGGTGATGCGCACGTCGGTCGGCGTCGAGGCGTAGAGGATATTGCCTGGCTTGATGTCGCGGTGGGTGACGCCGTGCATGTGCGCGTAGGCGAGGGCGCGAGTGCACTTGAAGATGATCTCGACGACCTCGGCGACCGGCAGCAGCTCCTTGGCGGCGCAATAGCGCTCCATCGTGCCGCCCGGGACGTACTCCATGACGATGTAGCCCGAGTCCTCGCCGATGCCGGCGTCGTAGATCTGGCAGATATGTGGGTGCTCGAGCTTTCCGGCGAGCGAGGCCTCCGTGAAGAAGAGCTTGCGGAAGAGCCGCCCTCGCACCGGGTCGCGCAGCGCATCCGGAAAGATGCGTTTCACCGCGACCTCGCGCGCCCGGAACGGATCCTGGCAGAGGAAGACCTCGGAGGTCGCCCCCTCGCCGAGCTTGCGCACGATCGGATAATTGGCGACGTGGTCCACTGCTAGCGCGGCAGGCGCTTCCGCGCGCGCGCGGCGGCCCTGCGAACCGCCGACGGCGCCGTACCTCCAGGATGGTGCCGCGCCGCGACCGAGCCCTGCACGGTGAGCGTCCGCTTCACATCGGCGGCGATTTTCGGCGAGAAACGCTTCAGCGTGGCGAGCGGCAGCATCGCGAGGTCGGTGCCAAGCCGCTCGGCTTCGCGCACGGCGCGCGCCACCGCCTCGTGCGCGTCGCGAAAGGGCGTGCCCTTGCGCACCAGGTAGTCGGCAAGGTCGGTCGCGGTGGCGTGGCCTTCCGAAAGCGCCGCCTGCATCGCCTCAGGCACCGGCTCGAGCCCCTGCACCAGCCCGGCAAAGATCGCCAGGCAGTCCTTGAGCGTGTCCACCGCGTCGAAGAGCGGCTCCTTGTCCTCCTGGTTGTCCTTGTTGTAGGCAAGCGGCTGCGCCTTCATGAGCACGAGGAGCGCCGTCAGGCTGCCGATCACGCGCGCGCTCTTGCCGCGCACCAGCTCGGGCACGTCGGGGTTCTTCTTCTGCGGCATGATCGACGACCCGGTGCAGTAGCCTTCCGGCAGGCGCACGAAGCCGAAGCGCGGGTTCGACCACAGGACCAGCTCTTCGGCGAGGCGCGAGAGGTGCACCATCGCGAGAGAGGCGCAGGCGCAGAATTCGACGGCGAAATCGCGGTCCGACACCGCATCGAGCGAGTTCTCGCACAGGCCGTCGAAGCCGAGCTCACGTGCGACCCGCTTGCGGTCGATGGGAAAGCTCGTTCCGGCGAGCGCCGCCGAGCCGAGCGGCAGCCGGTTGACGCGCGCACGGCATTGCGCGAGCCGCTCGCGGTCGCGCTCGAGCATCTCCACATAGGCGAGCAGGTGGTGGCCGAACGTCACCGGCTGCGCCACCTGCAGGTGAGTGAATCCCGGCATGACGAGCGAGGCGTGGCGCTCGGCCTGGTCGAGCAGCGCGCGCTGCAACGCCGCGGTGGAACGCAGGATTTCATCGATTTCGCCGCGCAGCCACAGCCGCAGGTCGGTCGCCACCTGGTCGTTGCGCGAGCGGGCGGTGTGCAGCCGCTTGCCGGCTTCGCCGACGAGCGCCGTGAGCCGCCGCTCGATATTGAGATGCACGTCCTCGGCGTCCAGCGACCAGCGGAAGCGCCCTTCGTCGATCTCTCGCCCGATGCGCGCGAGGCCGCGCTCGATGGCCGTAAGATCGCGCCTGCTCAGGATGCCTTGCGCGGCGAGCATCCGCGCGTGGGCGAGCGAGCCCGCGATATCCTGCCGGGCGAGGCGGCGGTCGAACCCGACCGAGGCGTTGAAGCGCTTGACCCGCTCGTCGAGCGGCTCCTTGAAGCGGCCGGACCAGGGTTGCGGCTTTGCAGCCATGCTCGGAGAATCCGCTTTCGAATGCGGTTTAAGACTTGTTCGTAACCATGGTCAGTATAAGGCAAAACGCCTATCCGGACCTTTTGCCGGACTTCCGCAACCTCGGCGTCGTGGCGCGTGTGCTGCTGGCCGTCAATGCGGCGGCGCTCGCCGGCTCGCTCTACGCAATGCCCGGTTTGCGCGAGGGGCTGGAGCAATTCGTCCAGGCCGCCGCGTTCCTCGAGCCGCTGCTGCTCATCGAGTTGCTGGTGCTGCTCTCGCTCTCGCCGTGGCTCGCGCGTCTGCCTTACCTCGCCGGCTGCGCCGCGGTCGTCGCGCTCGTGATGGCGCTCGCCGGCGTTTACCACGCGATCGCGAGCGGCTTCGCGCCGGGAATTGCGCCGAGCCTCGCGCGCACGCTGATCCTCGCCGGCTTGCTTGCGGCGAGCCTGCTCGCCTACTTCCGCCTCTACACCAAGGCGTTCTCGCCCGCGCTCGCTGAGGCGCGGCTGCAGGCGCTGCAGGCGCGCATCCGTCCGCACTTCCTCTTCAACAGCCTGAACGCCGTGCTCGCGCTCATCCGCCGCGACCCGAAGCGCGCCGAGCGCTCGCTCGAGGACCTGGCCGACCTTTTCCGCACGCTGATGTCGGACGCCCGGCAGTTCGTGCGCCTCGCCGACGAGATCGCGCTGCTCGAGCGCTATGCCGAGATCGAGCAGCTGCGGCTCGGCGAGCGGCTGCGCATCACCTGGGAGCTGGACATGGCGCCGCCCGATGCGCTGCTGCCCTCGCTCGTGCTGCAGCCGCTGCTCGAGAACGCCATCTACCACGGCGTCGAGCCAGGCACCGGCGCCGGCGACGTTCTGGTGCACATCGAGCGCCGCGGAGAGCGCGTGCACGCCGTGATCGAGAATCCCTACATCGAGGCCGAGCAGCGGCGCGCCGGCAACCGCATGGCGCTCGACAACGTGCGGGAACGGCTGGCGCTGTTCTTCGACGCGGAGGCGCGCCTCGAGGCGCGGCCGCTCGGCGACCGCTTCCGCATCGACATCGAGATTCCCTACCGGGCGGCGAGAGCATGATGCGCATCTTCATCGCGGACGACGAGACGCTGGCGCGCGAGCGCCTGAAGGCGCTGCTCGAGGACATGGCGGCGGAGCTGCCGACGAGCGTCGTCGGCGAGGCGAAGAACGGCCTGGAAGCGCTGGAGCTGCTGCCCTCGAGCGGCGCCGACGTGGTGCTGCTCGACATCCAGATGCCCGGCATGGGCGGCCTCGAGCTGGCGCGCCATCTGGCCGGCCTCGAGCGGGCGCCCGCCGTGGTGTTCGTCACCGCGCACGACCGGCACGCCGTCGAGGCGTTCGATCTGAACGCGCTCGACTATCTGCTGAAGCCGGTGCGCTCGGAGCGGCTCGCCGCGGCGCTGCGCAAGGCCTCCGCCGCCGGCCCCACCGGGCGCGAGCAGCTCGCGCGCGCGGCGCAGGCGCCGCGCGAGTACCTGTCCGTGGTCGAACGCAGCCGCATCGTGCTCGTGCCGGTGCGCGACATTCTTTTCCTGCGCGCCGAGCAGAAGTACGTCACCGTGCGCACGCGCGAACGCGAGCATCTGGTCGAGGAGTCGCTGGTGGCTCTGGAGCGGGAGTTCTGCGGACCCGAATTCCCGCAATTCGTCCGAATCCACCGCAACTGCCTGGTGCAGCGCGCGGCGATCCGCGGCTTCGAGCGCGCGACCGGCGGCGAGGAGGCGCACTGGCAGGTGGTGCTGGACGGCCTGGCCGAGCGACTGCCGGTCAGCCGACGGCAGTGGCCGCTCGTGCGCGAGCAGATCGCCAGCAAGTCGTGAAGCGCCTCGTCATCGCCACGCGGCAGAGCCGGCTCGCGCTCTGGCAGGCCGAGCACATCGCGGCGCGCCTGCGCGAGCTCCATGCCGGCCTCGCGGTCGAGCTGCTGCCGATGAGCACGCGCGGCGACGAGCTCCTCGACCGGCGGCTCGACCAGGTCGGCGGCAAGGGGCTGTTCGTGAAGGAGCTCGAGCTGGCGATGCAGGCCGGACGAGCCGATCTCGCCGTGCACTCGATGAAGGACGTGCCGGCCGAGCTGCCGGCCGGCTTCGTGCTCGCGGCGATCACCGCGCGCGAGGATCCGCGCGATGCCCTCGTCTCGGCGCGTTACGGCGCGCTCGCCGAGCTGCCGGCGGGCGCGCTCGTCGGCACCTCCAGCCTGCGCCGCTCCGCGCAGCTCATGGAGCGCCATCCGCAGCTCGCGGTGCGAGTGCTGCGCGGCAACGTCGACACGCGCCTCGCCAAGCTCGATCGCGGCGAGTACGACGCCGTGGTGCTGGCCGCGGCCGGTCTGGTGCGCCTGGGTCTCGCGAGCCGCATCCGGCAGCGCCTCTCGCCCGACGAAAGCCTGCCGGCGCCGGGCCAGGGCGCGCTCGGCATCGAGTGCCTGGAAGCGCGCGGCGACGTGCGCGCCGCCCTCGCGCCGCTTGCCGACCGCTCGACGGCGCTTTGCGTGCGTGCCGAGCGCGCGGTCAGCCGGGCGCTCGGCGGCAGCTGTACGGTCCCGCTCGGCGCGTACGCCGAGCTATCAGGGGAACGGCTCGCGCTGCGGGCGCTCGTCGCCTCGCCGGACGGCCGCCGCGTGCTGCGCGCCAGCACGCAGGGCGACGACCCGGAGGCCGTGGGCAAGCTCGCCGCCGAAGCGCTTCGCTCGCAAGGCGCCGACGAAGTCCTGCGCGGCCTGCCGTGAGCCTTCGCGGGCGCGGCGTGCTGGTCACGCGGCCGGCGGGCGTCGCCGCCCCTTTCGCGGCGCGCATCGAGCGCGCCGGAGGGAAGGCGATCCTCTTTCCGACGATCGAGATCGTCGCGCTGGCGCCGCCGCCCGCCTTCGACCGCCTGAGCGACTTCGCGCTGGCTATTTTCATCAGCCCCACCGCCGTGGAGCGCGCGCTCGCCCTGGCGGGCCGCTGGCCTCGCACGCTCGCCGTCGCGGCCGTGGGCGAGGGGACGAGGCGGGCGCTCGAGCGCGCCGGCGTTGCCGAGGTCATTGCGCCGCGCGAAGGCGGCGACAGCGAATCGCTGCTCGCCACCCCGCAGCTGGAGCGCTTTTCCGGCCAGCGCGTGCTGATCGTGCGCGGGGCAGGCGGCCGCGAGCTGCTCGCGCAAGCGCTCGCCGCGCGCGGCTGCCAGGTCGAGATCGCCGAGTGCTATCGCCGTGCGCGGCCGGTGCTCGACGCGGCTGCGCTCCTCGCCGACTGGCAGGCGGGAAAGGTCGATGCGCTGACCGCCTTCTCCGGCGAGGCGCTCGACAACCTCGCCGAGATGGTGGGCGAGGCGCGCCTGCGCGGCACGCCGCTTTTCGTTTCGCACCCGCGCATCGCCGAGCAGGCCGCGCGGCGCGGCCTCGAGGCGATCGTCGCCGGGCCGGGCGACGACGCCATGCTGGAGCGGCTGGTAGCATATTTTGATGAACGACACTGAGCAGCCAACGGCGCCGAAGCCCTCGCGAGCCCTCCCGCTCACGTTGATCGCCGTGCTTCTCGCGACCGCGCTCGCGGCGCTCTTCTGGTTCGACGCACGCAGCCGCATCGCCGCGACCGAAGAGCAGCTCGCGCGCCGCCTGCGCGATATCGAAGGCGACGCGCAGGAAGCACGCTCCGTTGCGCGTCAGACGCAGGAAGCGCTCCGCGAGGCGCAGGGCCGCCTCGCCCAGCTCGAGTCGCGGCTCGCCGAATCGCAGAGCCAGCAGCTCGCGCTCGAGGCGCTCTACCAGGAGCTCTCGCGCAATCGCGACGAGTGGCAGCTCGCCGAGATAGAGCAGATCCTCGCCATCGCCTCCCAGCAGCTGCAGCTCGCGGGCAACGTGCGAGCCGCGCTGCTCGCCCTGCAGCTTGCCGAGCAGCGGCTGGCGCGCGCCGACCGGCCGCAATTCCTGCCGATCCGCCGCGCTCTCGCGCGCGACATCGAGCGACTCAAGGCGGCGCCGGCGATCGATCTGCCGGGCATGAGCATGCGCCTGGACAGCCTGATCGGCGGCATCGACTCGCTGCCGCTCGCCTTCGACGAGCGCGCCGCGCCGGCGCCGCAGGCCAGCGCCGCCGCGCCGGCCGACTCCGGCTTCGTCGCCCGGCTCGGCAGCGAGGTCTGGCGCGAGCTTTCCCAGCTCATCGTGGTGCGCCGCATCGGCCCGAACGAGCCGCCGCTGCTGCCGCCTTCGCAGGCCTATTTCGCCCGCGAAAACCTGCGCCTGCGGCTGCTTAACGCGCGCGCCTCGCTGCTCGCGCGCGACGAAGCCGGCTACCGGGAAGACCTGCACGCGGCCAGCGCGTGGATCGAGCGCTATTTCGATCCGCAGTCCAAGCGCACGGCCGACGCGCTGGCGCAGCTGAAAAGCCTCTCGGCGGCGTCGCTCAGCTTCGAGATGCCGACGATCAACGAGAGCCTGGACGCCGTTCGGGGATACAAATCGCGCCGCGAGCGAGGCTCGGGAT
>DASQYN010000608.1:0-3495 GCA_035639215.1 Burkholderiales bacterium | reverse complement strand
AGGAGGGCAAAGATGGCTAAGAAAGAATCGAAGGCCGGGCAGCTAACACGCCGGCAGTTCATCCAGACCGCCGCGGCTGCGGCGGCCGGCAGCACCATAGCGTTGCGCAAGGCGCACGCCGCGAAGCCCGGCGACCTGAATACGCCGCCCGGGCACACCGACGCCGATCTCATCCTCGAGAACGGCAAGATCCACACGATGGACGGCCAGAACCGCATCGTCTCGAGCCTCGCCATCAAGGATGGGCGCTTCCTGTCGGTCGGCGAAGCGCATCCCGGACCGCGCACGAAGATGATCGACCTGCGCGGCCGCACCGTGGTGCCGGGCATCATCGACAACCACAACCACATCGTGCTGATGGGCAATCGCCCGGGCTACCACACGCCGCTCGAGAACGCCAACTCGATCAAGGACGTGCAGGACATCTACAAGGCGCGCGCTGCCGGCGCGCCGAACGGGGCCTGGATTACTACGATCGGCGGCTTTCATTTCAACCACATCTACGGCACGCCGGGCGATCCGCTGAGCGGGCGCTTCCCGACGCTGCAGGAGCTGGACGCGGCAGTTCCGAACAACCCGGCGTTCATGATGATCTCTTTCACCGGGCCGGGCGTCGCGAACAGCCTGGGCAAGTCGATCCTGCAGGGCCAGGGCGTGACGGTGGCGGACAACGGGGCGATCAGCAGCTCTGCCAGCACGGGGTGCCCGCGCGCGCTGCTGTATCTGCGCCAGACGCTGCTCAATGATGCCGAGCGCCAGCGCAGCGTGCTCGATGCGATGAACTATGCCCTGACGGTCGGGGTGACCACGCATCAGGATCAGGGCGCCTTCCAGGCGACCAACACTACCGCGGACGGTGCGGCGCACGAAGACAACTACACGATGCACCTGCCCTTTCTGCATGTGTACGACCAGGGCAAAGGCCTCATCCGTCTGCGGATCAACTTCCTGCACATGGAGAGCGATCCGAATACGCCCGAGCTTGTGCAGCGGCTGAAGAATGCGTTCCAGTTCCTCGGCAACGACTGGGTGAAGACCGGGTCGATCGGCGAGTTCATCGCCGCCGGCACCAGCCTCACCAGCCCGTTCAACGCCGCGGCACTGAAGGTCGCGGCCGCGCATTGGCGCGCGGAGGTTCACTCCCTGGGGCGGCGTCTGACTCCGACCAGCAACCCGGCCGACTTCGAGCTCGAGATCGCCGGTTTCGAGGCCGCGAATGCCGCGTATCCGGGCGTCGTGCGCGACATGCGTTGGGTGGTGGCGCATGTGCCGGGAATCACGCAAGAGTGGATCGATCGTCTGCAGGCGATCGGCGGCAATCTATCGCTCACCGGCTGGCAGTATCTCGCCGGCAATCCGACCACGAGCACGGTGTCGCCGTATGCCGGGCCTCCGTTCCGCATGATCGTCGACTCCGGCCGCCGCCCCGACGGCATCCATTCCGGCATGAGCTCCGACGGCATGCAGATCGCGCCCATGAACCCCTGGCTGCATATGTACTACGCGACCACGGGCCTGAACGCGCGAAACGTCCTGATCAATCCCAACCAGCAGATCACGCGCCAGGAAGTGCTCGAGCTCTATACGAGCAAGAACGGCTGGTTCCTGCGCGAGGAGAACGATCTCGGCTCGATCGAGGAGGGCAAGCTGGCCGATCTCGTGGTGCTGAACAGCGACTACTTCACCGTGTCGAACGAGGACCTGAAGAAGATCCGCTCGGTGATGACGGTCGTGGGCGGCAACATCTTCTACGACGCCGGCGTGCTCGAAGTGCGCGGCTAGTGGTCGATACGCTCCTCCTCGGCGAGTATCGCGAGCGCCTGGAGGCGGCGGCGCGGCGTCGGACGCTCAAGGCGTCCGACAACCCGCAGCTCGAGCTGATGACGCTGCTCCTCGGCGCGCCGGCCGAGCTGGCGGCGCAGCTCGACCTCAAGGAGCGGCGGCGCGAGCTCGCGTCGCTCTTCTCCTGGGCAGTGCCCAACATGCGCGCGCTCGACGTGCTCGCCGCGCATGCGCCGCTCCTCGAGTGCGGGGCCGGCATGGGCTACTGGGCGGCGCTCCTGCGCGCGCGCGGCGTCGATATCGTCGCCTACGACTCGGCGCCGCCCGGCCGCGGCGCGAAGAACGAGTTTCACCGGCGTGCGCGGGAGCCGTGGACCCACGTGGCGCGAGCTTCCTCGGTGAACGCGGTGCGGCGCCACCGCGATCGCACGCTCATCCTCTGCTGGCCGCCGTACGGGGACGACGCCGCCAGCTACGCCGTGCTGCGCGCCTACAAGGGCGACATGCTGATCTATATCGGCGAGCCGGACGAAGGCGCCACCGGCTCGGTGCGCTTTCGACGCGAGCTGGCCCTCAACTGGAAGCTCGCGCAGGCGGTCGCGCTGCCGCGCTGGCCGCGGCTTCGCGACACATTGATGGTCTACAAGCGCAACGAGAAGCGCCTGCCGCTCACCGAGCGCGACCGCTGCTTTCAGTGCCATCGTTTCATCCCGACCGGCGCGATCGGCCGCTGCGACTGGTGCTTCAAGCGCCGGCCCGCGGCGCTGGTGCTACAGGTCGGCAAGCACCGCGTCGAATACCTGCAGGAGATGCTCGACGCCATGCCGCCCGCGCAGCGCGAGGCGCTCGAGCGGGCGCCGAACCGGATCAAGTAGCTCCGTCCGGAATCATCTTCAGCCCCCCTCTTATTAATGAGGGAGCCTGATCAATCTACCTAGCACCGTGGTCGGCGATTCATGACCACGATCGATGACCGCATTCCATGAATCGCCACGGCCGACGGGAGTTAAATCAACGCAAGAACGGAATTCGCGCCGCGAGGCGCATCTCCAGAGGAGGAAGTCATGTCGCTATTTCCCACGAGCGGGGCGCGCCATGCCGTTTCGGGCATAGCCGTCACCGCGATCGCGTTGAGCGTCGGTGCGGCATTCGCCCGCGATGACCATGACTCGGACGGGCACGGCGGGGTAAGCCAGAGCGGCGAGCAGAAGGACATGCGTCGCATCGCGCACGTCGACCTGCAGGGCCGCGAGGCCTATCAGCCGAACGTCATTACTTACCCGGACGGCCGCGTCATCGCTTTCATCGGCACGCACGGCGGGACGCACCCGAACCCCCTGAACGGCGGGGCGCTGGAGCCCAACGGCACGATGGTCGTCGACATGACGCGGCCGGATCGACCTGTCCAGCTCTTCCACATCCCGCTTACGCCCGGCACGACGGGCACGAATCAGATGGCCCGGATGTGCCTCGGCCGAGACCTCGGCGGGCTGCCGTCGAACAGCGTTTACCTGATGCGCAATTATGGCCGTGGCTACGAGACCTACGATGTGACCGATCCTAGCCATCCGCATTTCCTAGCGAGCACGGAGCAGAACGTGGCCATCGGACCGATGCCCGTAACGCACAAGCTCTGGTGGGAGTGCAAGAGCGGCGTCGCCTACATGCCGGGCAGCCGGACGAGCGACCACTATGCCCAGCGCCAGTCGATGG
>DASQYN010000607.1:0-5966 GCA_035639215.1 Burkholderiales bacterium | reverse complement strand
TTCGCGCGCACGGGCGACGTGCGCATGCTCGCGGTGAGCTCGGCAAAGCGCTCGGCGCTCCTTCCGGACGTTCCCACCATGGCGGAAGCCGGCGTGCCCGGCTACGAGTCGACGACCTGGTTCGGCATCCTCGGCCCGGCCGGTACGCCGCGCGAAGTCGTGACCAAGGTGAACCAGGACCTCGCCGCGCTGCTCAAAGCCGACGACGTGCGAAAGCGCTTCGCCGCGGCCGGCGCCGAGCCCGCGAGCAGCAGCCCTGAAGCCTTCGCCGCCCTGATCAGGAGCGAGGGCGAGAAGTGGGGAAAGATCATCCGCTCCGCGGGCATCAAGGTGGAGTAGCGGCAATGGAGCTCCTCGAGGCGCCGCTCGCGATCGTCGATCTCGAGACGACCGGAACGCGCGCCGCGCGCGACCGCATCACCGAGATCGGCGTGATCGAGGTGGAGCGCTTCGAGGTGGTCGCCGAGTGGTCGACCCTCGTCAATCCGGGCATGGCGCTGCCCACCGAGGTCCAGGCGCTCACCGGCATCACGCACGAGATGCTCGCCGCTGCGCCGCGCTTCGCCGATCTCGCCGGGCCGCTCTACGAGCGGCTCTCGGGCCGGGTGCTGATCGCGCACAACGCGCGCTTCGACTATGGCTTCCTGCGCCGCGAGTTCGACCGCGCCGGGCTCAAGTTCCAGGC
This sequence comes from Burkholderiales bacterium, assembly GCA_035639215.1. Classification (GTDB taxonomy): domain Bacteria; phylum Pseudomonadota; class Gammaproteobacteria; order Burkholderiales; family SG8-39; genus SCGC-AG-212-J23. Next base: position 5,281 of record DASQYN010000607.1, on the reverse strand, counting down.
GCACGAGGTCTGCACGGTGAAGCTCTCGCGCCGCCTCTATCCCGGCGGCGCGCACGATCTCGACAGCGTCATCGCGCGCCACGGCATCGCCTGCCGGCAGCGCCATCGGGCGCTCGGCGACGCGGACGTGGTCTGGCAGTTCCTCCGGCGCGCGCTCGACGAGCATGGCGCGGAGATCGTCTCGGTGGCGGCGCGCCAGGTGGCGAGACAGCCGGCGCTGCCGCCGCACCTCGACCGAGCAGCGCTCGACGCCGTGCCTGAAGCGCCCGGCGTCTATCTCTTCCACGGTGAGCGCGGCGCGCCGCTCTACATCGGCAAGAGCCGCGCCATGCGCACCCGGGTGCTGCAGCACTTCTCTTCGAGCGCGCACTGGCTGCCGCTCGTGCACCGCATCGACTGGCGGCGCACCACCGGCGAGCTCGGCGCGCTGCTCCTCGAGGCCCGACTGGTGAAGGAGCTCGCCCCCGCCTTCAATCGGCAGCTGCGCCGCGAGGAGGCAGTGTGCGGGCTGGTCTTCGACGGCAAGCGCGTCCGCCTCGCCTCGGCCGACCAGATCAGCGCCGACACGCTGCCCTTCCTCTACGGCGTCTTTCGCACCCGGCGCGCCGCGCGCAGCGCGCTGCGCGCGCTCGCCGACGAGCACACCCTCTGCCTGGGCGCGCTCGGCGTCGAGCCGGCGCGCAAAGGCGCCTGCTTTCGCCATCAGATCGGCCGCTGCGCCGGCGTGTGCGCGGGCAAGGAGTCGATCCTCGCTCACCACACGCGGGCCGCGGGCGCGCTCGCACCACTGAAGAGCCGGCCATGGCCGTACCCCGGCAAGGTGGCGATCGTCGAGACCGATCCGGCGCGCGACGCCACCGAGGTCCACGTGGTCGACCGCTGGTGCTATCTCGGCGCAGCGCGCGACGAAGGCGAGGTGAGCGAGCTGCTCGCTGCGGAGCCGCGCTTCGACTACGACCACTACCGCATCCTTGCCCGCCACGTCGGCAAGCCCGGCGTGCGCGTTCAGCCTCTCGCCGCCGAGTGATGCACTGCGAGCTGCTCGTTCCGGGACTGTTCGCCGGCCAGGCGACCGACGAGCTGCCCGCGGTGGAGCTGCTGCTCGCGCGGGCGCGCGCCGCCTCCGCCGAGCGCCGGGTCATGCAAAGCTGGCTGTATGAAGCCTTCGGCCTGGACGAGGGCGAGCATCCCGCGGGCGCGCTGACGGCGCTCGGCGCGGGTCGGGAGCCGGAGGATGCCTGCTGGACTCGCGCCGACCCGGTGCACCTGCGCGTCATGCGCGACCGGCTGATCCTCGTTCCCGGGCACGCGCTCGGCGTGAAGCCCGACGAGGCGGCGGCGCTATGCGACGCGCTGAACGCGCATTTCGCCGAAACGATGCGCCTGCAGATCATCGATCCGTTGCGCTGGTGCGCTCGCCTCGCCGGCGAAGCCGGCTTCGAGGCCGATTGCCCGCTCGATGCGGCGGGGCGCGACGTGGACCTCGTGCTGCCGACCGGACGCGGTGCGGCGCATCGCCTGCTCAACGAGGCGCAGATGCTGCTCCACGGGCACGCCGTGAACGAAGCGCGCGAAGCGCGCGGCGAGCCGGCGATCAACAGCCTGTGGCTCTGGGGCGGCGGCCGCTGCCCGGCGAGCGCGGCCGCTCGCTGGCAGTCGGTCGCCGGGAACGAGCCGATCGCGCTCGGCCTCGCCCGCCTGGCCGGCGCTCGAGCGCGCAGCCTTCCCGGCTCGGCCGCGCCGTGGCTAGACCACTCGCCGCAGGAAGGACGGCATCTCGTCGTCCTCGACAGCCTTCGCGCGCCGCTCGCGCTCGGCGAGACGGCCGAGTACCGCGAAGCGCTCGCGCTGCTCGAGCGCGACTGGTTCTCGCCGCTGCTCGCGGCGCTGCGCGCCGGCCGCATCGGCATGCTCTCGATCCACGTGCCCGACGGCCCGGAGTGCATGACCTACGAGACGATCCGCGGCGACCTGCGGCGTTTCTGGCGCCGACCCCGGCGCCTGCACCAATACGCATGAGGATCGTCGAGCGCCCCTACCAGGCGGAAGACCTGCGCGCCCTGGTTGCGGCGGGCGTCCACCCCGTGCTCGCGCGCATCTACGCCGCACGCCGGATCAAGACGGCGGACCAGCTGACCTACGAAGCGTCGTCGCTCATTCCGCCGCTCGCGCTCAGAGGCAGCGAAGAAGCGGCGCGGCTGCTCGCCGACGCCATCCAGGCCGGCAAGCGCCTGCTCATCATCGCGGACTACGACGCGGACGGCGCGACTGCGTGCGCAGTCGGACTGCGGGCTCTGCGGGCGTTCGGCGCCGACGTCGACTATCTCGTTCCCGATCGCTTCAAGCTCGGCTACGGTCTCTCGCCGGAGCTCGTCGATCTCGCCGCGGAGCGAAAGCCCGACCTGCTGATCACCGTGGACAACGGCATCGCGAGCGTGGAAGGCGTAGCCCGCGCGCGCGCTCTCCGCATCGCGACGCTCATCACCGACCATCATCTTCCGGGCACCGAGCTGCCGCAGGCCGATTGCATCGTCAATCCGAACCAGCCCGGCTGCAGCTTTGCGTCCAAGGCCCTGGCCGGGGTGGGCGTCATGTTCTACGTCATGCTGGCGCTGCGCGCGGAGCTGCGGCGAAGGGGTGCTTTCGCGGGAAAGCCAGAACCCAATCTCGGTGCCTTGACCGACCTCGTCGCGCTCGGCACGGTGGCCGACGTGGTGCCGCTCGACGCCAACAACCGGATTCTCGTCGCGCAGGGCCTGAAGCGGCTGCGCGAAGACCGCGCCCAGCCCGGCATCGCGGCGCTCTTTCGCGCCGCCGGCCGGGCGCTGCGCGAGGCTTCGAGCTTCGACCTCGGCTTCGTCGCCGGACCCCGCCTCAACGCCGCGGGCCGGCTCGCCGACATGAGCCTCGGCATCGAATGCCTCGCCACCGACGACGAAGCGCGCGCGGCGAACTGCGCCGAGGCGCTCGAACGCCTCAATGCCGAGCGCCGGCGCATCGAGGCCGGCATGGTGGAAGAGGCATTGCAGCTGGTGGAGCGGGTCGGTGATTCCACGGCATCGGTATTTTTCGGCGCCGAATGGCACGAGGGCGTGGTGGGCATCGTCGCCTCGCGCCTCAAGGACCGCTTGCATCGCCCGGTGATCTGCTTCGCGCGCGCCGCCGACGGCGTGTCGCTGAAGGGCTCGGGACGCTCGATCGCGGGGCTGCACCTGCGCGACTGCCTCGACCTCGTCGCGAAGCGCTCGCCCGGCCTGATCGCGCGTTTCGGCGGCCACGCCATGGCCGCCGGGCTCACCATCGCCGAGCGCGACTACGAGCGCTTCGCCGCCGAGTTCGAGAAGGCGCTCGAGGAGCGGCTGCCCCCCGAGGCGCGCCTGCACACCGTGGAGACCGACGGCAGCCTCGACGCGATGTACTGCACGCTGGAGCTCGCGCGCCTGCTCGAGGGCGGCATCTGGGGCCAGGGATTCCCGCAGCCGCTCTTCTGCGATACATTCGCCGTGGAAACGCAGCGCGTAGTGGGAGAGCGCCACCTCAAGCTAGAGCTCATCCGGCATGGGCGGCGCATCGAGGCGATGCGCTTCGGCTCCCTGGGAACGCTGCCGGGCCCGCTTCCCGCCAGAATACGAGCCGCCTACCGCCTCGCGGTGAACGAGTTCAACGGCCTGAGATCGATCCAGCTCAACGTGGAGCACTTCGAAGCATGAGCCGAGCCTCGCTTGTTCTCTCCCTCCTTCTCCTTTCCATGTCCGCCTGCGCCGCCGATCTCGAACCGGTGAAGGACGCTGGCCCCTATGTCCCCTCGCCGCAAAGCATCGTCTCCGACCTGCTGCGCTATGCGGATGTCGGTCCGAGCGACTTCCTAATCGACCTGGGCTCGGGCGACGGGCGCATCGTGCTCACGGCGGCCAAGGTGTTCGGCGCGCGCGGCTTCGGCGTCGACATCAAGGAGAACCTGGTGCGCCAGGCGAACGAGGCGGCGGCACGGGAAGGCATCGCCGACCGGGCCAGGTTCTACCAGCAGGACCTCTTCAAGACCGACCTTTCGCAGGCGAGCGTGATCACAATGTACCTCCTTCCCGACACGGTGAACCTGCTCAAGGGCAAGTTCCTCGCCGAGCTCAAGCCGGGGACGCGCATCGTCTCGCACGACTACCCGCTCGACGGCTGGCTCCCGGAGAAGGACCGCGTCTTCGACCTCGACGAGAAGGTGGCGATCAGCGGAGTGAAGACGACCATCTTCTGGCTCTATGTCGTGCCGGCGAAGGTCGAGGGCCGCTGGGGCGTGCAGCTGCCGCCTGCGGTCAGCAAGCGCGCAGCGACGCTCGAGCTGAAGCAGCAGATCACGAGCGTGCACGGCTGGCTGCACGTCGACGGCGAAGAAGTGCCGCTGCAGGCAGTGCACCTGCGCGGCGACGAGCTCAGCTTCCAGCTCGCGGGACGCAAGGGCGACTTCGCCGGCAAGGTGAAGGGCAAGGCGATAGAAGGCACGGTGCAGGTCGGCGGCGAGCGCGCGCCGTGGAGCGCCACCCTGGCGAAGCCGGCGGGCAGATGAAGCTGCGGCTGGTGTTCCCAGGCGGCGAATGCATCGTCGAGCTGAGCGACAGCGAGACGGCCCGGGCTTTGCTGGCCGCGGCACCGTTCGAATCGCGGGCCCAGACCTGGGGCGAGGAGGTGTACTTCACCACGCCGGTGAGCGCCAGGCTCGAGAAGGGTGCCAGGCAGGTGGTCGAGCCCGGCACGGTGTGCTTCTGGACCGAGGGCGACGCGCTCGCCCTGCCCTTTGGCCGCACGCCGATCTCGACCGACGAGCGGCCGAAGCTCGCCAATCCCTGCAACGTGGTGGGCCGGATGAAGGATTTTTCTTTGCTGAAGAAGGTGCGGCCGGGTGACCGGCTGCGCGTGGAGAAGGCCTGATGGAGAGAAAGCGCGTCAACTCCTCCAAGCTGCGCTCGGTCGGCTACGACGAGAAGAGTCGCACCCTCGAGGTGGAAATGTCGAGCGGCCAGGTTTATCAGTACGTGGGCGTCTATCCGGAGGTCTACCGCCGCTTCATGGCGGCGCCCAACCCGACCAGCTTTTTCGACGACAAGATCGCCGAGGATTACACGCCCAAGCCCGTAAAATAGCGGGCTCATAACGAAGTCGCGAGGGAGGGAAAGCCGTGCGCGGCGTGGTGTTCGCCGTCCTGGTTCTCGTTTGTACGCCGGTCCTGCCCGCCGCGCCGGGTCCGGCGCCCGGCGAGCCGGCGCTCGAGCTGGTCGGCCTGCGCTCGATC
>DASQYN010000606.1:0-9125 GCA_035639215.1 Burkholderiales bacterium | reverse complement strand
CTGGGAAGGCACTACTACTAGGGATTCGGAGGGTTTGATGGCGCAGCGATGGACGAAGCGACCGCCCGGCTCCAACTGGGGCGAGTTCGGCCCCGACGACCAGCGCGGCCGCATGAACTGGGTGACGCGCGAGAAGGTGCTGCAGGGCGTCGCCGAGGTGAAGGAGGGCATCACCTTCTGCTGCTCGCTGCCGCTCGATTATCCCGGCGGCCAGGTGCTCAACCCGCGCCGCGGCCCGCCGAGGCTCGCCGCCACCGCGCGCGAGGGAAAGCAGTTCTTCTGCCGCCCGCTCGCCGACTACAACGAGAGCCTCACCGACGTGATCTGCGACGACCAGGTGCTGATGACGCTGCAGTACTCGACGCAATGGGACTCCTTCGCGCACGTCGGTGGCCGCTTCGACGCCGACGGCGACGGCAAGCCGGAGCTCGTCTTCTACAACGGCTTCCGCGCAGGCGAGGACGTGGTTCCTGCCTCGCAGAAGAATTCCGAAGGCTGGGACCGCTTCGAAGGCAGCGAAGCGAAGGCGCTCGGCATCCAGAACCTCGCCGAGCACGGCGTGCAGGGGCGCGGCGTGCTGATCGACCTGCACCATCACTTCGGCCGCCAGCGCCACGCCGTCGGCTACGACGATCTGATGAGGATCCTCCAGAGCGACAAGGTGGAAATCGGCAAAGGCGACCTGGTGTGCCTCTACACCGGCTTCGCCGACGTGCTGCTCGAGATGAAGAAGAAGCCCGATCCGCAGCTCGTCAACCACACCTGCACCGGCCTCGACGGCCGCGACGCGAAGCTGCTGCAGTGGATCAGCGACTCGGGCCTCGCCTGCCTGCTCGCCGATAACTACGCGGTGGAGCTGATCGCCACTGGCCTCACCGACCCGCTGCCGCGGCGCCAGCCCTGGCTGCCGCTGCACGAGCATTGCCTCTTCAAGAACGGCATCCACCTGGGCGAGCTCTTCTACTTCACCGAGCTCGCGCGCTGGCTGCGGGCGCATAGCCGCAACCGCTTCCTCTTCACCGCGCCGCCGCTGCGCCTGCCCGGCGCCGTGGGCTCGCCCGCCACGCCGATCGCCACCGTCTAGTTGGACGAGGTCGACTACATCATCGTCGGCGCGGGCTCCGCGGGCTGCGTGCTCGCGAACCGGTTATCGGAAGATCCGCGAACGACGGTGCTGCTCGTCGAGGCGGGGCCGCGTGACACGCATTTCTGGATCCACGTGCCGCTCGGCTACGGCAAGCTGTTCGCGAAGAGCGAGGTGAACTGGGGCTACGAGTCGGAGCCCGAACCGGCGCTTAACGGACGGCGCATCTTCACGCCGCGCGGCAAGGTGCTCGGCGGCTCCTCGTCGATCAACGGCCTCGTCTACATCCGCGGCCAGCCCGAGGACTACGACGGCTGGGGCCTTCCCGGCTGGGACTTCCGCTCGCTGCTGCCGTATTTCCGCAAGGCCGAGAACCAGTGCCGCGGCGCGGACCAGTGGCACGGCGCGGGCGGGCCGCTCGAGGTGAGCGACCTCGGCCGGCACGAGCTGTGCGACGCCTTCATCGGCTCCGCCATGGCGCTCGGCATTCCGCGAAACGACGACTTCAACGGCGCTGCGCAGGAAGGCGTCGGCTATTACCAGGCAACCACGTGCAAAGGCCGCCGCTGCAGCACCGCGACCGGCTACCTCCATCCCGCCGAGAAGCGGCCGAACGTGCAGGTGCTGGTGAACACGCTCGCCGCGAAGATCGTCTTCGAAGGCAGGAAGGCGATCGGCGTCGACGTTGGCGATCGCGTCCTCAAGGCGAGGCGAGAAGTGATCCTCTCCGGCGGCGCCTTCAACTCGCCACAGCTGCTGCAGCTCTCGGGCATCGGGCCGCGCGCGCTCCTCGAGCGGCACGGCATCCCGGTGGTGCAGGAGCTTCCCGTGGGCGAGGGCCTGCAGGACCATTTCTACGTGCGCACTTTCTGGCGCTGCACGAAGCCCCTCACGCTGAACGACGACATGATGAGTGTCTGGCGCCAGGCGCGGGTGGGGATGGAGTATCTGACTCGAAGAACCGGTCCATTGACCGTCGCCGGCGGCTATGCCGGCGCGTTCACGCGCACGCGCCGCGAGGTTCCGCGTCCGGACGCGCAGATCTACTTCATCAACTTCTCCACCGCTAAGCGCGGCGGCGTGCTGCACCGGCATTCCGGCTTCACGCTCTCGCTCTCGCAATGCCAGGTCGAGTCGCGCGGCTCGGTCGCGATCCGCTCCGCCGACGCCAAGGCGCCGCCGGCGATCCGCTACAACTATCTCGCCACCGAGAACGACCGGCGCGTCATGGTCGACGGCCTGAAGCTGGTGCGCCGCCTCGCCGGCACGCCGCCGCTCTCGGGCTACATCGCCGAAGAAGTGCTGCCCGGCGGGAAAGTCAAAAGCGACGAGGAGTGGCTCGCCTTCGCTCGTGAAGTCGGCGAAACGGTGTTTCATCCGACTTCGACCTGCAGCATCGGCCCGGTGGTCGACGAGCGGCTGCGGGTCAAGGGCGTGCAGGCACTGCGAGTTGTCGATGCTTCGGTGATGCCGGCCGTGCCCTCGGGCAACATCAACGCCGCGGTGATCGCCGTCGCGGAGCGCGCGGCGGATGTGATCCGCGGGATAGCCTGAGAAATGTGGGAAGCGGCCGTCATCGTGCTGATCGTCGTTGGCGCGCTGCTCTGGGCCGACAGCCTGCGCGCGCGCGAGCGGGCGGTGCGGGCCGGGCGCTCGGCCTGCGAGCGCTACCATCTGCAGTTCCTCGACGACACGGTGTCCTTCGCGCGCATGCGCCTTGCGCGCGACGAAGGCGGACAGCTCGCGATCTCGCGCACCTACACTTTCGAGTTCTCCGACACCGGCAACAACCGCCGCCACGGCGCGATCGTCATGCTCGGCGGCGAAGTGGCGGACCTGCATATGGAGCCGTACAGGATGCAATGAGGGATTCATGAGCTGGCTGAGCGGAACGATCCTCGAGAACCGGCAGTGGACGGAGGCGCTCTTCTCCCTGCGCGTGCAGGGCGCGAGCGCGCGCTTCGCGGCGGGGCAGTTCGTGCGCATCGCCCTGGATATCGACGGCCAGCGTGTCGCACGCGCCTTCTCGTTCGTCAACCCGCCGCACGATCCGGTGCTGGAGTTCTACGGCGTGATCGTGCCGGAAGGGCCGCTTTCGCCCCGCCTCGCGCGGCTGAAGGCGGGGGACGCGCTCTATGTGGCACCGAACCCGGCCGGCTTCCTCGTGCTCCGGGAAGTGCCGGAGGCGGACACGCTCTGGCTCGTCGCCACCGGCACGGGAATCGCGCCGTTTCTTTCCATCCTGCGCACCGATGAGCCGTGGCGACGCTTCAAGCGCGTCGTTGTGGTGCACGCGGTGCGCCAGGCGCGCGAGCTCACCTACCGCGAGGTCATCGCAGCGACGCCTGCGAACTATGTCACGTTCGTCAGCCGCGAGGCGCATCCCGGCGCGCTCGCCGGCCGCATTCCGGCGGCGCTCCACGACGGCCGGCTCGAAGCCGCCGCGGGCGTGAAGATCGACGCGCGCTCGCATTTCATGTTGTGCGGCAACCCGCAGATGCTCCGCGATACCACGGCGGCGCTCGTCGCGCGCGGCCTGCGCAAGCACCGGCGGCGCGCGCCCGGCCATATCACGGTCGAGAGTTTTTGGTGAGAATTTGTCTGATCGTCTTGTCGGCGCTCTTCGCCGGCGGCTGCAGCACGACGCGCGTGTTTTACGACAACGCCGATATCTACCTGAAGTGGAAGCTCTCTTCCTATCTCGCGCTCGACAGCGCGGACGCCGCCGAGCTCGACGGCCGCGTGGAGGATTTCGTCGCGTGGCATCGTGCGCACGCGCTGCCGCAGTACGCGGCGATCGCCGACGACGCGGCGCTTCGTCTTTCGCGCGGGCTATCGCGGGAAGACCTCGTTTGGGGTTACGATTCCGCGATGACGCAAGCGCGCGAAAGCGCGCGCGCCGCAGCGGAAAGAATCGCCCCGCTGCTCGATCGGCTCACGCCGGCGCAGGTCGCGCACCTCGAGCGCGAATTTGCCGACGACAACCGCAAATTCGCGCGGCAATATCTGCGCGGCGGCGAGCCCGAGCGCAGGCGGCGACGGGTCGAGCGCAACGTCGAGCGACTGGAGGATTGGGTGGGGGGCTTGTCGGAGGCGCAGATCGAGCGGGTGGCGTTGTACTCGGAGCGGGCTCCGCTCCTCGAAGAGTTCCGTGAGCGCGATCGCCAGCGGCTGCAGAGCGAGCTGCTCGCGCTGGTGCGCGCACGGCAGGCGCAAAAGCGCCTGCCCGACGCGGCGGCGCACTGGGACGCCGGCCGCGATCCCGCCTACGCCGCTGCCTACGAGGCGTCGCGCCGGGAATATTTTGCGATGCTCCTCGACATCGACCGCAGCCTCTCGGCCGAGCAGCGCGCCCGTGCGCTGCGCCTGGTGAAGCGCTGGGGCGAAGACTTCCGCAAGCTCGCGCAAAAGCGGTGAGCGAGCCGAACCCCATCGTCGCCCTGCAGGGCGTGGCCGAGGCGGCGGCGAGCTATGCCGGCCGCACGCGCTACACCCAGCTCGAATACGAGGCGCTGCTCGCCAACGCGTCGATCGGCATCGCGTTCACCCGCGAGCGGCGCTTTTTCCTGTGCAACCCGAAGTTTGCCGAGATGTTCGGCTACCGTCCGGAGGAGCTGATCGGCCAGCCGGGCGAGATGGTCTACGCCAGCCGCGAGAGCTACGAGGCGCTCGGCAAGGTCGCCGTGCCCGTCCTCTCCAGCGGCCGGCAGCTCGACATCGAGTGGGAGATGCGCCGCCGCGACGGCACGCCGTTCCTCTGCCGCATGATCGCGAAGGCGATCGACGCCGAGAACCGCCAGCAGGGCACGGTGTGGATCGTCGAGGACATCACCGAGCGCAAGCGCCATGCCGACGAGGTGGCGCGCCTGCTGCGCGAGCAGGAGGCGATCCTCGGCACCGCCTCGATCGGCATCGTCTTCGTCAAGGACCGGCGCATCGTGCGCTGCAACCGGCGCTACGAGGAGATGTACGGCTATGGCCCGGGCGAGCTCGACGGCAAGACCGCCTCGATCATCTATCCCGACCTGCGCGCCTACGCGGACGCCGCCAACATCTACGAGCCGCTCGCCGCCGGCCGCACGTCGCGTCGCATCGAACTGCGCCGGCGCAAGGACGGCACGACGTTCTGGAACCGCGCCGACGGGCGGGCCGTCGATCCGAAGGATCCGCACAAGGGCACGGTGTGGATCGTCGAGGACATCACCGACCAGCAGCGCGACGCCGAAGCGCTGCAGCGCCTGCTCGCCGAGCAGGAGGCGCTGCTCAACAACGTCGTCGTCGGCATCCAGTTCACGCGCGAGCGGCGCACCGTGCGCTGCAACCGGCGCTTCGAGGAGATGTTCGGCTACGCGCCCGGCGCGGCGGTCGGCGCGCCGACGCGCGACGTCTACTTCACGGACGAGGAGTACGAAGCGGTCGCCCGCGAGTACGCCGAGCTCGACCAGGGCCGCACGCACGCTCGCGAGTCGCGGGTGCGCCGCCAGGACGGCTCGGGCTTCTGGTGCCGGATCAGCGGCCGCGCGGTGCAGCCGGGCGAGCCGGGCAAGGGCTACGTGTGGCTGCTCGAGGACATCACCGAGCGCAAGCGCGCCGACGAGGCGCTCGCCCGCCTCGCGGGCGAGCAGCAGCAGGCCGAGGACCGGATCGAGCGCGCGCTCGCCGAGCAGGAGCTGATCCTCGACAACGCGTCGGTCGGCATCGCCTTCGTGCGCGGCCGCGTCATCCAGCGCTGCAACCGCTTCCTCGAGGAGATGGTGGGCGCCGGGCCCGGCGAGCTGCTCGCCGCGAGCTCCATGGTGCTCTTCGCCGACCCCGCCGACTGGGAGAAGGCCGGCGCGCTCGCCTACCTGACGACCGCGCCGGGCGGCACCCACGACTCGGAGTGGCGCTTCCGCCGGCGCGACGGCACCGACTTCCGCTGCCGCACGCGCGGCCGGCGCATCGACGCGGGCGAGGAAGTGCAGGAATGGATCTGGAGCTTCGAGGACGTGACGCTCGAGCGCGAGGCCGAGGTGCGGGTGCAGCGCGCGCTCGCCGAGCAGGAGCTGATCCTCGACAACGCCACCGTCGGCATCGCCTTCGCGCGCAACCGGATCTACCAGCGCTGCAATCCCGGCTTCGAGAGGATGCTCGGCTACGCGCCCGGGGAGCTGGTCGGCGCGAGCAGCGAAGCGATCTATGCGCATCCGGAGGAGTACGCGGCCGACGCCGCGCTCTACGCCGAGATGCAGCGCGGCAAGGCGGTCTCCGGCGAGCGGCTGCTGCGGCGCAAGGACGGCACCACGTTCTGGTGCAAGCTGGTCGGCCGGGCGATCGACGCGGCGAATCCGCTCGAGGGCTCGATCTGGATCTACGACGACATCGACGCCGAGCACCAGGCGAGGCAGTCCCTGGAGGCGGCGCGCGCCTCCCTCGAGCGCGCGGTGGCCGAGCGCACCGCGGAGCTCGAGGAAGCCAAGGCGCGCGCCCAGCACCTCGCCGACCACGACGCGCTGACCGGCCTGCCGAACCGGCGGCTGCTGGAAGACCGGCTGACGCAGGCGCTCGCGCTCTCGCAGCGCAACGGCAAGCAGACCGCGGTGATGTTCGTCGACCTCGACCGCTTCAAGCCGATCAACGACACGCTCGGCCACGCGGTCGGCGACCGCCTGCTGAAGGAGATCTCGCAGCGCCTCGTCAACCAGCTGCGCATCGGCGACACCGTGTGCCGCATCGGCGGCGACGAGTTCATCGTCGTGCTGCCGCAGCTCAAGCGCCCGGCCGACACGGCGCAGGTGGCGCAGAAGGTGATCGACCAGCTCTCGCAGCCGGTGCTGGTCGACGAGCGCGAGCTGATCGTCTCCTGCTCGATCGGCATCGCGGTGTTTCCCGACGACGGGCGCGACGCCGAGACGCTGATCCGCAACGCCGACGCGGCGATGTACCACGCCAAGGAGCTCGGCCGCGCCAACTACCAGTTCTTCACCGAGAAGATGAACGTCGCGGCGGCGCGGCGCTTGTCCCTGGAGAGCGACCTGCGCCGCGCGCTCGCGCGTGACGAGCTGCGCGTGCACTATCAGCCCTTCGTCGACGCGAAAAGCGGCCGGGTCGCCGGCCACGAGTCGCTGCTGCGCTGGCAGCACGCCGAGCGCGGCCTCGTCATGCCGGGCGACTTCGTGCCGCTCGCCGAGGAGACCGGCCTCATCCTCGGCATCGGCGAGTGGGTGCTGCGCGCGGCGTGCCGCTGGGCCACCTTCATCGGCGCGGCGAGCCGCGGGCTGCAGGTCGCCGTGAACCTTTCGCCGCGCCAGTTCAACGACCCGAAGCTCGCGCAGATGGTGGCGAAGGCGCTCGAGGAGACCGGGCTGCCGCCGCGCCTGCTCGAGCTCGAGATCACCGAGACGCTCGCCATGCAGCACACCGACGTCACGCTCTCCACGCTGAAGCGCCTGAAGCAGCTCGGCGTGTCGATCGCCATCGACGACTTCGGCACCGGCTACTCGAGCCTCGCCTATCTCAAGCGCTTCCCGGTGGACAAGGTGAAGATCGACCGCACCTTCGTCGCCGAGGCGCCGATCGACCGCGACCAGGCGGCGATCGTCTCGGCGATCGTCGCGCTCGCGCACGCGCTGCAGATCGAGGTCATCGCCGAGGGCGTGGAGAGCGAGCAGCAGCTCGACTTCCTGCGCCGCTCGGGCTGTGACTACCTGCAGGGCTTCCTGATCGGCCGGCCGCTCGACTCCGACAGTGCGGCGAAGGATTACCTGTAGCCTGGTCCTGCTGTGCTGCGCGGCGAGCTCCTGCACGCGGCCGCCCGTCGCGCAGCCGCCGCCCGAGCCGGTCGCCGAAGGCGTGCAGGTCACGCCCATTGCGGCGAACGCGCCGCAGGCGGCGAGCATCGACGCTCCGGCCTCCGGCCCCGTCGACGACCTGCAGACCTATGCCGCGGCGGTCAGCCGCGCGATAAAGGCGCGCCTGGTTCTTCCTCGCGGAGTGCCCGAGACGGCCAGCGCGGTCTACGAGATCACCTTGTCCGCCAAAGGCGCGGTGACCGAGCTGCGCGCAGTGCGGCCGAGCGGTTCCCCGAGCTATGACGCGGCGATCCGGCGCGCCATCGAGCGCGCACAGCCGTTTGCGCCGCTCGCCGGCGCCGATCCCGCCAACCCCATTCGCCTGCAGCTTACTTTCAAGGTCAAGGACTAGCGGAGGCCGCGATGCCAGGGAAATGGAAACTAGCGGCGGTCCTCGTCGCCCGGCTGATTTTCGCCGGCGTCTTCGCCATGGCGGTGACCTTCAAGCTGATCGACATCGGCGCGACGGCCGGCTATATCGCCTCGGCCGGGTTCCCGATGCCGGGCGTGCTCGCCTGGCTGGCGGTGATCTTCGAGCTTGGCGTGGTGATCTCGCTGCTCACTGGGGCGTTCTTCTGGCAAGGGGCGCTGCTTGCGGCCGCTTACGTATTGTTCCTGGCGTTCGCCTTCCACGGCCCGTCGCACTGGACAGCCGACCAGGCCGAGTTCGGATTCTTCGTCGATCACTTCACTTTCATCGCGGGACTGCTGTTCGCCGCGGCCTATGGGCCGGGGAACGTCCTCGCGGTAAACGTCAGAACATCCCGTTGATCGGTCAGATCACCCCGTTGATGCGCCCGAGCAGGCCGAGGAAGCCGCCCACGGCGATGGCGCCGCCGATGACCACGAACCAGGCTAGCCAGTTGACGGGGTCGGGCGCCGGCCGGTTGAGGAAGTGATCGGCACCGATCTGCAGGCTCGTGTCGCGCATCATGCGGACAAGTCTAGTTCGAAGCTCCCGCGCGCCGCTGCGGTAAATTCCTCGCGCGCCTTCAAATCTCCTTGCCGCGCTTTTCCTTAAGCCGCGACTCGATGCGCACGATTTCCATTTCCACGCCGACCAGGTTGGGATTGACCTCGAGCGCCTTGCGAAACCACGCCAGCGCCTGGTCGTCGCGCTGCAGGCGCTCGTAGATCTGCCCCAGCCCGGACAGCGCGCCGAAGTGCCGCGGATTGCGCTTCAGCACCTCGCCGCAGTCGGCGATCGATTT
>DASQYN010000605.1:0-12467 GCA_035639215.1 Burkholderiales bacterium | reverse complement strand
GATGCCGAGCAGCAGGACTTCCATCTAGGCCGCCTTCCTTTCGGCCGCTTCCCGCACCGCGGCTTCGCCGACCAGCCGCTCCTTGAGCAGCCTGAGCCCCGGCGAAAGCGCCCCGGTCTTCTCCATGGCGGAGAGGTCGGCGGCGAGCAGCCGCTTCTCCTCCTCCGTCAGAGTGCCCGCCTCGTGCTTGTCGGCCTGCTCGTCGTAATAGTCCTCGTGCTTGTCGGTGCCATAGGCCATCCGGTAACCGATCGGCTTGGTGAACGCCCACAGCCAGGCGAGGGGCCAGAGCAGGCCGCCGAAGACCAGCGAGAGCAGGCACAGCACCTGGATCGCGTCGCGCTGCGGGTGGTGGCGCTTGTGCGCGAACTTCTCCGGCAGGATGTGCACCAGCCAGAAGATCACCACGCCGACCACCGGCACGAGGATCAGCACGACGATCGCCAGGATGTCGGCAACCTTGTCGAGCGTCTCCCCGGAAAAGAGCGAGGCACGCGCGGGCCATGCGGCAAGCGCGAGCAGCGTGCCGGCCCAAAGACGAATCAGAACCGATTGCATGGCGCCACGGTAGCCCTCGGATTGGCGAGGATATTGACCAAGCTCAAATCCACTGCCCAGTGGACCAAGGTCCCATTGTGGGCCGCCGGCGACAGTAATAGAGATGCATCAATGGCGCGGCACCGCAAGCAAACCCCGATCTGGGTGATCCCGGCGTGGTACGCCGCGCTCGCGCTGCTCGCGGCGCTCTACCTGCCGCGGCTCGAGATCGCCGTCGGCATGCACCTCGACACCGGCATCGATCCGGCGTCGCTGCTCGCCATGTTCTCCTCGATCGCCTCGGGAATGATCGCCCTCACCGGCATCGTCTTCTCGCTCGCTTTCGTGATGGTGCAATTCAGCGCGACGGCGTATTCCCCGCGCCTGGTGCTCTGGATCGCCCGCGAGCCGCTGCTCTGGCACTCGGTCGGCACCTTCAGCGCGACCTTCCTCTATGCGCTCGGCGCCATCTCCTGGGTGCAGCGCGTCCCCGCGGGCGGCGGCGTGCCGTTCTTCAGCGCCTGGCTGGTGATCGTGCTGCTGGTGGCCAGCGTCGGCGTGTTCATCGCGCTGATCCAGCGCATGTCGCTGCTGCAGCTCTACCGCATGCTCACCTTCACCGCCGACCACGGCCGGCGCGTCATCGAAGACACCTACCCCTCGCTCGACACGCCGCCGAGGCTGCCGCCGCAGGACGCTTTCCGCGGACTGCCCCTCATGCAAACCCTGCGCCATGCCGGGCGCCCGGTTTCGCTGCAGGCGCTCGACGGGCCGGCATTGCTCGAGCTCGCCAGCGCCGCGGGCGCCGTGTTGGAAGTGTGCGCATCGGTCGGCGACACCCTCGTGGAAGGCACGCCGATGCTGCGCGTGCATGGCGGACGCCTCGTGGACGAGGACGATCTGCGGGCGGCTTTCCTGGTCGGCGTCGACCGGACCTTCGAGCAGGACCCGAAGTACGCGATCCGCCTGGTGGTCGACATCGCGATCAAGGCGCTCTCGCCGGCGGTGAACGATCCCACGACCGCGGTGCAGGCGCTCGACCAGATCGAGGACCTGCTGCTGCGGCTCGGCCGGCGGCGCCTCGAGATCGGCGCGGTGCGCGATGCGGGCGGCTCGCTTCGGCTGAGCATTCCGGCACCGAGCTGGGAGGACTTTCTCGCCCTGTCGTTCGACGAGATCCGCCACTACGGCGCCGACAGCGTGCAGGTGATGCGGCGCATGAAGGCGCTTGCCGCCGACCTGATTGCCGCGCTGCCCGTCGAGCGCCACGCCGCGCTGCGCCATCACCAGCGGCGCCTCGATGCGCAGATCGCGAAGACCTTCGAGGTCGCCGAGGAGAAGCAGGAAGCCTCGGTCGAGGACCGCCAGGGACTGGGCGTTCCGCGCAAAGCCGCCGGCTGAGCGATGGTGACGCTCGGTCCGCCGTGGCTCTTCACGGCGTGCGTGGCGGCGACCGTGTTCTGCGTGATGCTCGCCATCGGCCTCGACATTGCGCCGGCCGAGCTGCGCCGTGCCTGGCATGCGCCGGGGCCGGTGCTGCGCGGGCTCTTCGTA
Organism: Burkholderiales bacterium; assembly: GCA_035639215.1. GTDB lineage: Bacteria > Pseudomonadota > Gammaproteobacteria > Burkholderiales > SG8-39 > SCGC-AG-212-J23. Next base: position 10,376 of record DASQYN010000605.1, on the reverse strand, counting down.
GTGCTGCTCGCCGTCCCGGCGCTCGCGCTGCTCATCGTGCGCGCGCTCGATCTTCCGCGGCCGGTGCAGGCGGGAATCCTGTTGATGGCGATCTCGCCCGGGGCCCCGGTGGCGCTGCGCCGCTCGCTTGCCGCGACGGGACGCTCCGCCTTCGCGCCCGGCCTGCAGATCTGCGTGGCGCTGCTCGCCGGCTTTTCCATCCCGCTCTCGATCGCGGCGCTCGACGAACTCTATGGCGCCGAGGTCACCGTCGCGCCTTCGCAGGTCATGCGCCAGGTGCTCGCCGCGCAGCTCGTTCCGCTCGCCCTCGGCACCGGCTGTCGCGGCTTGCTTCCCAGAGTCGCCTCGCGCCTCGAGCCCTGGGCGGCGGGTGCCGGCACGGTGCTTCTCGTCGCGACGCTGATCCTGGCTTTCGTCCAGCTTGAAGAGGCGACGCTGCGAGCGGGAATTCGCGGCCTCGCCGCCTGCGCGGCCATCACCGTCGCGGCTCTGACGGCGGGTCATTGGCGAGGGGGTCCGGAACCGCGGACTCGCAGCGCGGTCGCCATCCTGGGCGCCGCGCGCAATACCGGCCTTGCGCTGCTCATCGCGACGCTGAATGCCGCGCAGTCGCGCGTCGTGGCGACGATCCTCGCCTACCTTGTCGTCTCCCTCCTGTTCATCGTCCCTTACGCCGCATGGCGCGCGCGCGGCCTGCGTGCCATTGCGCATCGCGGGTAGGACCAAGGTCCAATTGTTCGACTTGCTCCTGCGGCCTAACTTGCATCAAGCCATCACCGGAGGGAGTGGGCAATGAGACTGTTCGCGCACCCGCAATACGCACTGCTCACTGCGGCGCTCGCCGCACTCATTCCAGGAATCTCTCAGGCCCAGGCGCCGGCAAGGATCATCGCGCCCGAGTCGGCCGCGGAAGAAGGCGCGAAAGGCGCCGACCAGGCGAGGATCGAGGTGTCCGGGAAGATCCAGGGCGACTTCATCTACGACTTCAACCGCGTCGATCCGGACTGGAACATGACGCTGCGGCCCTCGAAGATCCCGATCAACTGTCCGGGCGACGCCGGCTGCGGCAAGGACGGCGAGACGGTCTTCAGCGTGCGGCAGACGCAGGTGCAGTTCAAGGGCTTCATTCCCACCAAGGCCGGGGAGCTCAAGACCGAGCTCAGCCTCGACTTGTTCCAGCCGCAATCGGCGTCGACCGCGTTCCGCCTGCTCAACGCCTACGGGCAGATCGGCAACTGGAGCGCCGGCCAGTACTACACGCTGTTCATGAACATCAACGTGTTCCCCAACACGATCGACTACTGGGGTCCGGCGGGGATGACGTTCATCCGCAATCCGCAGATCCGCTATACCACCAAGATGGGCGAAGGCAGCTCGTTCGCCGTGTCGCTGGAAGCGCCCGGCTCCGCGATCGATCCCGGCAAGGTCTCGCTCGCCGACCCGAACCTCAACATCCGCGCGAGGACCAAGCTGCCTGACCTGATCGGCCGCTGGAGCATGGAGCGCGACTGGGGCGAATTCCAGGTCGCCGCGCTGCTGCGCAACATCAGCTACGAGACGACCACCACGCCCGACTTCGAGCCCTCCGGCTCGAAGACCGGCGGCGGCATCAGCGTCAACGGCTTCTACAACCTCGGCAAGAGCAAGAACCGGATCACCGGGCAGCTCATCTACGGCAAGGGCATCGCGAGCTACATGAACGACGGCGGCGTCGACCTCGCGCCGAGCGCGAGCTTGCAGGCCGAGACCGTGACCTCGCTCGGCGGCTTCCTCTACTACGACCACTACTGGAGCGAGCAGTGGTCGAGCTCGTTCGGCGGCAGCATCCACCGCCAGACCAATACCGACGGCCAGTTCTTCAACGCCTTCCACCAGGGCACCTACGCTTCGGCGAACCTGCTCTGGTACCCGGCGAAGAACGTGATCACCGGCGGCGAGCTGCTCTGGGGCAAGAACGAGCAGAAGAACGGCGCGGACGCGACCGACACGCGCGTGCAGTTCTCGGCGCAGTTCAAGTTCTAGGGGTTGCCGTGGACTTCCTGCACGCGTTTCCGGTGGCGGTCATCGATGAGGACTTCGAGGCGAAGAGCGCCGCCGGCCGCGGCATGCGCAGCCTCGCCGAGGCGATCGAGAAAGAAGGCTTCCGCGTCGTGAGCGGCCTCTCCTACGACGACGCGCAGCGCCTCGCCGAGATCTTCAACGTCGAGTCGTGCTGGCTGGTCTCGGTGGATGGCGCCGAGCGCTCGCCGAAGCAGTGGGAGCGCCTGGAGGCGATGCTCGCCGCCAAGCGCAAGCGCAACGACCGGCTGCCGATCTTCCTCTTCGGCGACGAGCGCACCGCGGAGGCCGTGCCGGCCGCCGTGCTGAAGCACGCGAACGCGTTCATGCGCCTCTTCGAGGACTCGCCGGAATTCCTGGCGCGGGCGATCTGCCAGGCGGCGCACAACTACCTCGAGCGGCTGCCGCCGCCGATGTTCAAGGCGCTGATGGACTACACGCTGCAGGCGAGCTACTCCTGGCACACGCCCGGCCACGGCGGCGGTATCGGCTTCAGGAAGAGCCCGGTCGGGCAGCTCTTCTATACCTTCTTCGGCGAGAACACGCTGCGCTCCGACGTCTCTGTGTCGGTGGGCGCGCTCGGCTCGCTGCTCGACCACACCGGGCCGATCGCCGCCGGCGAGAGGAACGCCGCGCGCATCTTCGGGGCAGATCAGACGCTGTTCGTGGTCGGCGGCACTTCGACGGCGAACAAGATCGTCTGGCACGGCATGGTCGGCAAGGGCGACCTCGTGCTGTGCGACCGCAACTGCCACAAGTCGATCCTGCATTCGCTCATCATGACCGGCGCGACGCCGATCTACCTCATCCCGTCGCGCAACGGCCTGGGCATCATCGGCCCGATCTCCAAGGACCAGTTCACCGCCGATTCGCTCAAGCAGAAGATCGCCGCCAGCCCGTTCGCCAAGGAAACGAGCGGCAAAGTCCGTCTCATGGTGATGACCAACTCCACCTACGACGGCCTCTGCTACAACGTCGACGGAATCAAGAAGAGCCTCGGCGACTCGGTCGAGGTGCTGCATTTCGACGAGGCGTGGTACGCCTACGCCAACTTCCACGAGTTCTACGACGGCTACCACGGCATCTCGTCGACCCAGCCCGAGCGCTCGCCGCACGCCATCACCTTCGCCACCCAGTCGACGCACAAGCTGCTCTGCGCGCTGTCGCAGGCGTCGATGATCCACATCCAGAACGCGCAGAAGAAGACGCTCGACATGACGCGCTTCAACGACTCGTTCATGATGCACACGTCGACCTCGCCGCAGTACGGCATCATCGCCTCCTGCGACGTCGCCGCGGCGATGATGGAGCAGCCCGGCGGCCGCGCGCTGGTGCAGGAGACGATCGACGAGGCGCTGTCGTTCCGCCGCGCCATGACCGCGGTGAAGGGCCAGCTGAAGGGCGGCTGGTGGTTCGACGTCTGGCAGCCCGACGCGATGGCGCAGAAGCCCTCGGCCGACAAGGCGGCCTGGGTGCTGAAGCCCGGCGACAAGTGGCACGGCTTCGAGGACCTCGCCGCGAACCACGTGCTGGTCGACCCGATCAAGGTGACGATCCTCACGCCGGGCATGTCGGCCGACGGCGCGATGCAGAAGAGCGGCATCCCCGCCGCGGTGGTCGTCAAGTTCCTTTCCGGCCGCCGCATCGAGATCGAGAAGACCGGCCTCTACTCCTTCCTGGTGCTCTTCTCCATGGGCATCACCAAAGGCAAGTGGAGCACGCTCGTCACCGAGCTCCTCAACTTCAAGGACCTTTACGACGCCAACGCGCCGCTCCAGCGCGCCATGCCGCAGCTCTACGAGGCGCACCCCGAGGTGTACGGCACGATGGGGCTCAGGGACCTGTGCGACGGCATCCACAAGGTCTACCGCGACGACAACGTCGCAAGAGCGCAGAAGGACATGTACACCGCGCTGCCCGAGATGGCGATGCGCCCGGCCGATGCCTACGACTGCCTGGTGCGAGGCCGCGTCGAGAGCGTCGAGATCGATCACCTGATGAACCGCATCCTCGCGGTGATGGTGGTGCCCTACCCGCCCGGGATCCCGGTGATCATGACCGGCGAGCGCCTGACGAAGAGCACGAAGTCGATCCACGACTACCTGCTCTACGCGCGCGAGTTCGACACCAAGTTCCCCGGCTTCGAGACCGACATCCACGGCCTGCGCTTCGAGCCCAAGGAAGGCGGCGGCCGGCGCTACCTCGTCGACTGCGTGGTCGAGAAGGCGAGGAGCGGCCGATGATGCCGCACTCGGTCCCGGCGCCGACCATCCCAATCCCGTTCCATCACCTGCTCAAGGTGGTGGCGGTGGTCGACCCGGCCGATGCGCAGACCAAGGAGCTGCTCGATCACATCGCGGCGGAGAAGTTCGAGGTCGAGGTGCGCGCCGGATTCGAGCGCGACGTCTCGGAAGATGCCTCGGCCGGCGCGTACATCGTGCTGGTCGACGGCGAGCGCCTCGAGCAGGCACGCAGGATGGCGATGCAGGTCCGTGCGCTCGGCTTTCGCACGCCGCTCTGGGCGCTCGGCGACTCGCACCGCATCTCGAGCCTGGCCGTGGTCGGCGGCCTGGGCGAGGTCGACGGCTACATCTACCTCGGCCAGCAGACGCCGGTCTTTTACGCCAAGCAGGTGGTCGCGAGCCTGATCAAGTACGGCATGAGCCTGCTGCCGCCCTTCTTCGGCGGCCTGGTCGCCTACGACGCCGAGGCGAACATCGCCTTCGACTGCCCCGGGCACCAGGGCGGCCAGTTCTACCGCAAGTCGCCCGCCGGACAGCTCTTCTTCAAGCACTTCGGCGAAGGCATCTTCAGGAACGACCTCTGCAACGCCGACGTCGATCTCGGCGACCTGCTGATCCACGAGGGCGCCGCGGCGCGCGCGCAGCAGAATGCGGCGCGCATCTTCGGCGCGGACAAGACCTACTTCGTGCTGAACGGCACGAGCACCTCGAACAAGGTGGTGACCGGCGCGGTGCTGAGGCGCGGCGATCTCGTGCTCTTCGACCGCAACAACCACAAGTCGCTGCACCAGGGCGCGCTGGTGCAGGCGGGCGCGATACCGGTCTTCCTGCCCACCGCGCGGAACGGCTTCGGCATGATCGGCCCGGTCGACTGGGATGCGTGGGATGAGAAAGCGCTGCGCGAGGCGATCCGCAGGCACCCGCTCGTCAAGGACGAGCGCCGGCACAAGGCCGAGCGGCCGTTTCGGCTGGCCTGCATCCAGCTCGCCACCTACGACGGCACGGTCTACAACGTGCGCAAGGTGATGGAGAAGATCGGCCACCTCTGCGACTACGTGCTCTGGGACGAGGCCTGGATCGGCTACAACGCCTTCCACCCGCTCTATGCCGATCACAGCCCGATGCGGCTGGAGAAGCTCGGGCCCGAGATGCCGGGGCTCTTCTCGACGCAGTCGGTGCACAAGCAGCTCGCCGGCTTCTCGCAGGCCTCCCAGATCCACAAGCGCGACGAGCACCTCCGCGGCCAGAAGCGCTACATCGAGCACAAGCGCTTCAACGAGTCGTTCCTGATCAACGCCTCGACTTCGCCCTTCTATCCCCTCTTCGCCTCGCTCGACGTCAACGCCAAGATCCATGAAGGCAAGGCGGGCGAGGTGCTCTGGGACCGCTGCATCGAGCTCGGCATCGAGGCGAGGAAGAAGCTGCGCGAGTTCAACGCCTACTACCGCAAGACCGGCAGGACGAAGCAGGAGCAGTGGTTCTTCGATCCTTTCGTGCCCGACTCGGTCGGCGAGCGCGCCTGGGAGGAGATCCCGACCGAGAAGCTGAAGCGCGACCAGGACTGCTGGGGCTTCGGCCCGAAGGCGAAGTGGCACGGCTACGCCGGCATGGCCGAGGGCTACGCCATGGTGGACCCGAACAAGCTGATGCTGCTCACCCCCGGGATCGATCGCAAGAGCGGCGACTACCTCGACTTCGGCGTGCCGGCCACCGTGCTCGCCAACTTCCTGCGCGAGCAGAAGGTGGTGCCGGAGAAGTGCGATCTCAACAGCATCCTCTTCCTCATGACCCCGGCCGAGGACGAGAGCAAGCTGAACACGCTGATCGCCAAGCTGGTCAGGTTCAAGAACCTCTGGGACCGCGACGCGCCGCTCGGCGAGGCGCTGCCCTCCATCGCGCGCGCGCAGGCCGAGCGCTACGCGAATTACACGCTGCGCCAGGTGTGCAACGAGATGCACGACTTCTACCGCAAGAAGAACGTCAAGGAGCTGCAGCGCCTGTCCTTCCGCGCCTCGAGCTTTCCCGAGCTCGCGATGACGCCGCAGGAGGCCTACCAGGCGCTGGTCTCGAACGAGGTCGACTACGTGCCGCTCGAGAAAGCGCAGGGCCGCATCTCGGCGACTCTCGCGCTCATCTATCCGCCGGGCATCGGCGTGGTCGTCCCCGGCGAGCGCTGGGACGAGCGCGCCAAGCCGATGCTCGACTATTTCCTGGCCTTCGAAGAATCGTTCAACCGCTTTCCGGGATTCAACTACGAGGTGCAGGGCGTCTACCAGGAGCGCGTGGACGGCCGCATCCAGTTCCATACCTACGTGGTGCGCGAGCGATGAGCTTTCCCTCATGCTGACGCCTGCTGCCGGCCCCCTGCGGCCGCGCGTGCTCGTCGTGGACGACGCGCTGGCGCGGCCCCAGACGGCGATCGGGCACGCCGCGGAGAGCATCGCCGCGGCGCTCGCCGCCCGAAACTGCGATGTCGTGCGCTCGCTCACCTGCGAGGACGGCCAGGCGATCGTCGGCTTCGACGCCTCGCTGCGCGCGGTGCTCGTCAACTGGCATCTCGGGGCCGAGGGCAAGACCGGGCCAACGGAGGCGACGGCGCTGCTCGCGAAGCTGCGCGAGCGCCAGCCGAAAGTACCGGTGTTCCTCACCGCCGACCGCAAGCTCGCCAAGCGCAGCATCAGCCTCGAGGTCGCCGAGATGATCGACGAGTTCGTCTGGCTGCTCGAGGACACCGCCGATTTCGTCGCCGGTCGCGTCATGGCGGCGATCGAGCGCTACAGGGCGCAACTCCTCCCGCCCTATGCGCGCGCGCTCGCGCTGTATTCGCAGCTGCGCGAGCATTCGTGGTCCGCGCCCGGTCACCAGGGCGGCATCGCCTTCACCAAGCTGCCCGCGGGGCGCGCCTTCTTCGATTTTCTCGGCGAGAACGTCTTTCGCATCGACATGGGCATCGAGCGCGGCGCGCTCGGCTCGCTGCTCGATCACACCGGCGTGGTCGCGGAGAGCGAGAAGTACGCGGCGCGCGTGTTCGGGGCGCACCGCAGCTACTCGGGCGTGGTCGGCACCTCGGGATCGAACCGCTCGATCATGCAGGCGTGCATGAAGGAGGACGACCTGGTCGTCCTCGACCGCAACTGCCACAAGTCGATCGAGCAGGGGCTGATGCTCACCGGCGCGCGCCCGGTCTACCTGCTGCCGACGCGCAACCGCTACGGGATCATCGGGCCGATCCCGCCGAAGGAGATGCAGCCGGAAACGATCCAGGCGAAGGCCAAGGCCGGTTCATTGACGAAGGGCATCTCCGGCGAAAAACCGGTTTACGCGGTCGTCACCAACAGCACCTACGACGGCCTCTGCTACAACTCGGTGCGCGTCGAAGGCCTGCTCGCCAGGTCGAGCGATCGCATCCACATGGACGAAGCGTGGTACGGCTACGCGCGCTTCAACCCGATGTACGAGAGCCACTTCGCGATGCGCGGCGATCCGGCGAGCCACAAGGGGCCGACCGTGTTCGCGACGCACTCGACGCACAAGCTGCTGGCGGCGCTCTCGCAGGCCTCCTACATCCACGTGCGCGACGGCAAGGGCGCGATCGACCATCACCGCTTCAACCAGGCGTACATGATGCACACCAGCACCTCGCCGCTCTACGCGATCGTGGCGTCGAACGACATCACCTCGGCGATGATGGACGGCGGCGGCGGGCGCTCGCTCACGCAGGAGGTGATCAACGAGGCGGTCGACTTCCGCCAGGCGGTGGCCCGCGTGCGCCGCGAGTTCGAGAAGAAGAAGGACTGGTTCTTCAAGCCCTGGAACGTCGAGCGCGTGAACAAGCTGCCCTTCGAGGAAGCCTCCGCGGAGCTGCTCTGCACGAGCCAGGCGCCCTGGGTGCTGCGTCCCGGCGACCCGTGGCACGGCTTCGAGGAAATCGCCGATGACTGGTGCCTGCTCGACCCGATCAAGGTGAGCATCCTCTCGCCCGGCATGGGCGAGGACGGAAGGCTCGAGAAGACCGGCGTGCCGGCGGCGCTGGTCAACGCCTGGTTCAACCGCTACGGCATCGTGCCGACCCGCGTCACCGACTTCCAGGTGATGTTCCTCTTCTCGATCGGCGTGACGCGCGGCAAGTGGGGCACGCTGCTCGCCAACCTGCTCGCCTTCAAGCGCGCCTACGACGAGAACCGCCCGCTCGCCGAGGCGCTGCCCGAGATCGCCGCGCAGCATCCGCGCCGCTATGGCTCGATCGGCATGCGCGATCTGGGCGAGGAGCTCTTCGCCTACCTGCGCGAGAAGCGTCCCGGCGACGTGCTGAACGCGGCCTACGAGACCCTGCCCGCCGCCGACCTGACGCCGCGCGCGGCCTACCAGCGGCTGGTCACGGGAGAGGTCGAGCTCGTGCCGACCGAGAAGCTCGCGAAGCGCACCGCGGCGAACGCCGTGATGCCCTACCCGCCGGGCATCCCGATGCTCATGTCGGGCGAGAACTTCGGCGCGGCCGACGCGCCGCAGATCGAGTACCTGCGCAGCATGCAAAGCCGCGAGAAACAGTTCCCCGGATTTTCCGGGGTCATCGAAGGCGCCGAGATGATCGACGGCGTGTACCACGTGTTGTGCGTCAAGAATTAAGGAGAGGAACCATGGCAACTGGCGCGAAGAAGAAGATGACGATGATGCAGCTCACCGTCGTGGTGGCGGTCAACATGATGGGCTCCGGCATCATCATGCTGCCCACCAACATGGCGCAGGTCGGCGCGATCTCGCTGCTCTCCTGGATCGTGACCGCGCTCGGCTCGATGGCGATCGCCTACGGCTTCGCGCAGGCCGGCGTGTTCAACCAGCGGCCGGGCGGCATGGCGGCCTACGCCGAGGACGCCTACGGCAAGGACGGCTACTTCCTCACGTTCCTGCTCTACTTCTTCTCGCTCGCCATCGGCAACGTGGCGATCGCCATCTCCGCGGTCGGCTACCTGGCCGGCTTCTTCCCGGGCATGTCGGCGACGCCGATCGCGACCTGCCTCAGCGTGATCGCGCTGATCTGGCTCACCACGGTCGCGAACTTCGGCGGCCCGTCGGTCACCGGCAAGCTCGGCGCCGTGACGGTGTGGGGCGTGATCATCCCGGTGGCCGGCCTCTCCCTCATCGGCTGGTTCTGGTTCAGCGGCGCCACTTTCTCCGCGGCGTGGAACCCCAAGAACATGAAGGTGATCGAGGGCATGGGCTCGAGCATCGCGCTCACGCTGTGGGCGTTCCTCGGCATGGAGTCGGCGGCGCAGAACTCCGACGCAGTGGAGAACCCGAAGCGCGACGTGCCCCTCGCCTGCATGCTCGGCACGCTCGGCGCCGCGGTCGTCTACGTGCTATCCACCACCGTGATCCAGGGCATCGTGCCGAACGCCGAGCTCGCGAAGAGCACGGGGCCGTTCGCCCTTGCGTACGCCAAGATGTTCAACCCCGCCATCGGCTCGATCATCATGGCGCTCGCGGTGATCGCCTGCCTGGGCTCGCTCCTCGGCTGGCAGTTCACCATCGCCCAGACCGCCAAGTCGGCGGCCGGCGACCGCCTGTTCCCGACCATCTTCGCCAAGGAGAACAAGCTCGGCGCGCCCATTGCCGGCATGGTGATCATGGCCGTCGTGCAGACCGTGATGGCGCTCTCGACCATCTCGCCGAGCCTCTCCGAGCAGTTCGGCGCGCTCGTCAACCTCGCGGTCGTGACGAACGTCGTTCCGTACATCATTTCCCTCTCCGCGCTGGTCGTGATGATGAAGAACGCGGGCGTCTCCGGCAGGACCTACAAGCTCAACGTCTTCGTGATGGTGGTCGCCGTGCTCTACTCGACCTATGCCATCTATGCCTCCGGCAAGGACGCCGTGCTGGGCGGCATGATCGTCGTCGCTCTCACCTACATTCTCTACGGCTTCCTCGCGCCGCGCTTCGTGGGCGCGACCGCGGCGGCCGGCCTGCGTCCCGCCGCCATCGACACGATCTTCCTCACCGGCGGATCGAGCCGCGTGCCGGCCGTGCGGACCGCGATCGGGCGGGCGGCCCCGTCGGCCCGCGTGGCTGGCGGCTCCG
>DASQYN010000604.1:0-4191 GCA_035639215.1 Burkholderiales bacterium | reverse complement strand
AGCAATCCGTAGCAGGCAGTGTGGCGCGATCGCTGCTTCCCGCGGCGGTCGCGCTAGCGTTTTCCTGGTGTACCGGCGCGTGTCGGTTTTCGGCGACATGACGCCAATGTGACACGACTGTTAAATAAGGGCCCGGCGATACCCCGCCCAATGGCGCCGCCCTAGCATTCGTCACGCTCTAACAACATCAGGAGACGCCATGGGCGGTTCCATCCTCGTAGTCGAAGACGAAGCAGCCATCCGCGACCTTCTCGCCGCCAACCTGCAACGCGCCGGCTACCGCGTGATGACCGCCGGCGACGTGCCGCAGGCCGAGGCGCTGGTGCGCGAGTCGCGCCCGGATCTCGTGCTGCTCGACTGGGTGCTGCCAGGCGTGCCGGGGCTGACTTTCGCGCGGCGCCTGCGCGGCGACCAGCGCACCAAGGACATCTCGATCGTCCTCGTCTCCGCCAGGGCGGAAGAGCAGGACAAGGTCACGGCGCTCGAGTCCGGCGCCGACGACTACGTGACCAAGCCGTTTTCCGCCCGGGAGCTGCTCGCCAGGATCAAGGCGGTGATGCGGCGCCGGGCGCCCCAGCTCGCCGACGACGTGGTGGAGATCGCGGGGCTGCGCATCGACCCGGCCTCGCACCAGGTCAGCGCGGGCGACAAGCCGGTCGATCTGTGGACCACCGAGCTGCGCCTGCTGCACTTCTTCATGACCCATCCGGGCCGGGTGTTCTCGCGGGCGCGGCTGCTCGACGAGGTGTGGGGCGAGCATGTGTTCGTCGAGGAGCGCACGGTGGACGTGCACATCCGCCGCCTGCGCCAGGCGCTTGCGCCCACGGGTCACGACAAGCTGATCGAGACGGTGCGCGGCACGGGCTATCGCTTCAAGCCCGACCTGCAGGCGGCGAACCTGGCCGCGTAGGACGCCCCCGGATCGTCGTTCCCGCGAAAGCGGGAACCTATGAACGCGAAAGCAAGACACCGGGTCCCCGCCTTCGCGGGGACGACCGAGGCGCGCGGCCGATGCTTACTCGACTGTGACCGACTTCGCCAGATTGCGTGGCTTGTCCACGTCGTTCCCTCGCAGGAGCGCGGCGTAGTAGGCGAGGAGCTGCAGCGGCACGGTGGCGACGATCGGCGAGAGCAGGCCGGCATCGTCGTGCAGCGGCACCGCGCAGACGCCTTCGCCGCTTGCCAGGCTGGCGTTGCCGACGACATAGAGCTCGCCGCCGCGTGCCCGGACTTCCTGCAGGTTCGACTTCAGCTTGTCGAGCAGCGCGTCCCTCGGCGCTATCGCCACGACCGGCATGTTGCGGTCGACGAGCGCGAGCGGCCCATGTTTGAGCTCGCCCGCCGCGTAGGCCTCGGCATGGATGTACGAGATCTCCTTCAGCTTCAGCGCGCCCTCCATGGCGATCGGCCAGTGCACGCCGCGGCCGAGGAACAGCGCGTGCTCGCACGGCGCGAAGCGCGCCGCCCAGGCGGCCATCTCGGGCTCCAGGCGCAGCGCGCCGGACAGCCACTTCGGCAGGTGGCGCAGCGCTTCCAGCAGCTCGCTTTCCCTTTCCCGGCCGAGCCGGTTCATTCTCTTGGCGAGCACCATCGCCAGCACGAAGAGCGCCGCGAGCTGAGCGGTGAAGGCCTTGGTCGAGGCGACGCCGATCTCGGGGCCGGCGCGCGTCAGGAACTTGAGCTCGCAGCTTCTCACCAGCGCCGATTCGGGGACGTTGCAGATGGCGAGCGCGTGGCGATGGCCGAGGCGCTTTGCGTGCTGGAGCGCGGCGATCGTGTCGGCGGTCTCGCCCGATTGCGAGATCACCACCACCAGCGAGCGCGGGTTGGGCACCGACTCGCGGTAGCGGTACTCGCTCGCGATCTCGACGTTGCACGGCACGCCGGCCAGGCTTTCGATCCAGGTGCGCGCCACCATGCCGGCGTGGAAGCTGGTACCGCACGCCAGCACGAGGCACGAATCGATCTGGGCAAAAACCGATTCGGCCGCGGCGCCGAAGACGTTCGGCAGCACCGCGCTGCCGTTCGCCACGCCCTCCAGCGTCGCGGCGACGGCCGCCGGCTGCTCGAAGATCTCCTTCTGCATGTAGTGCCGGTAGCTGCCGAGCTCGATCGCGTCGGCGGCGAGCTGCGAGACGTGCAGCGGCCGCTCGACCTCGTGGCCGCGCGCATCGACGATGTGCACGCTCTTCAGCGTCACCTCGGCGCAGTCGCCTTCCTCGAGGTAGATCATCCGCCGCGTGACCTGCAGCAGCGCCGAGGTATCGGAGGCGGCGAAGTTCTCGCCGTCGCCCAGGCCGAGCAGCAACGGCGCGCCCATGCGCGAGACGACCATGCGCGAGGGGTCGTCCATGGCGATCACCGCGATGGCGTAAGCGCCGAGCAGCTCTTCGGTCGCATTTCGCACGGATTGGAAGAGATTGGCGCCGGCACGCAGGTACGAGTGCACGAGATGCGCGATGACCTCGGTGTCGGTGTCGGAGGAGAACTCGTAGCCGAGCCCCTTCAGCCGCGCGCGGATCGCGTCGTGGTTCTCGATGATGCCGTTGTGCACCACCGAGACGCCGCCCGAGACGTGCGGGTGCGCGTTGCGCTCCGAGGGCACGCCGTGCGTCGCCCAGCGCGTGTGGCCGATGCCGATGTGCCCGGCGAGGCCCTGCTCCACGGCCAGTCGGGCGAGCGCGGCGACGCGGCCGCAGCTCCTCAATCTTTGCAGGCTGCCGTTGATGACGGCGAGCCCCGCCGAGTCGTAGCCGCGGTACTCGAGGCGGCGCAGCCCCTCGATCAGGATCGGCACGACGTTGCGGCGGGCCACCGCGGCGACGATTCCACACATGGTCAGTTCCCTCCGGTGAGCAGGCGCGCCAGCATCTCGACCAGGCGCAGCAGGCGGTCGCTGAGCAGCACGGCGGCGGCGAGCGCGCCGCCGGCGGCGAGGCAGACGAGGCGCTCAGTAAGCATTCTGCTTGCGCAGTACCACGAGCGCGGTCTTCAGGACGATCTGCAGGTCGAGCAGCAGCGACCAGTTGCGCAGGTACATGAGGTCGTACTCGATGCGCGCCTTCATCTTGTCGACGGTCTCGGTCTCGCCGCGGAAGCCGTTCACCTGCGCGAGGCCGGTGATGCCCGGGCGCACCTTGTGGCGGATCATGTAGCCGCGGATCAGCTTGCGGTACAGCTCGTTGTGCGCGACGGCGTGCGGGCGCGGGCCGACCACGCTCATGCGTCCCTGCAGCACGTTGATGAACTGCGGCAGCTCGTCGAGCGAGGCCCTGCGCAGGAACGCGCCGAAGCGCGTGACGCGCGAGTCGTTGCGGGTCGCCTGGCGCACCACGTCGCCGTCCTCGGCCACGCTCATCGAGCGGAACTTGTAGACCACGATCTGCCGCCCGTCGACGCCGTAGCGGCGCTGCTTGAAGAGGATCGGCCCGGGCGAGGAGAGCTTCACGCCGATCGCGATGGCGGCGAGGATCGGCGCGATGGCGAGGAGGATCAGCGAGGCGAGCACGATGTCGGAGACGCGCTTGAGCAGCCCGTTGAAGCCGTAGAATGGCGTCTCGCATACCGCCACCACCGGCAGATCGCCGATCGAGTCGACGCGCGCCTGGATCAGGTCGAAGACGAAGATGTCGGGCACGAAGTAGATCGACACGGTGGTGTCGCGCAGCTCCTCGAGCAGCTTGAGGATCCTCGGCTGCGAGGCCATCGGCAGGGCGATGTAGATGACGTCGACGCCGTGCCGGCGCACGTAGTCGGGCAGCGCCTCGATCAGGCCGAGGTTGCGCGAGGCCGGCACGCCCTCCAGGCGCTTGGGCGAGCGGTCGTCGAAGAAGCCGACCACGCGCTGGCCGAGCAGCGGCATCGCGCCGATCTGCAGCGCCAGCTTGCGCCCGAGCTCGTTCGCGCCGGCGATCACCACGCGCTTCTCCATGCCCTGTGCCGAGAGCACGCGTGGCAGCAGCCGCGGCAGGGCGTGGTGCGCGGCGAAGAGCGCGCCCGGCGTGGCGAGCGCCCAGGCGGCGAGCACGCGCGGGTCGAACGCAGAGAAGGTGTGCGAGGCCCAGCCGAGCAGCGCGAGCAGCGCGAGCACCGCGATCCAGCCGGTCGCGATGTCGAGCGCGAGCTCGGCCGGAGCGGCGCTCTCGCGCCCGAAGCTGCCCGGGAAGGTCATGGCGAAGACCAGCAGCGCGA